>CALYTD010000171.1 GCA_945486445.1 uncultured Prevotellaceae bacterium | reverse complement strand
GTCATAGTCTGACAGCAACTTGCCACACTGTGGGCACATCACAGTATGCTGCATCCGTTCCGTAAATTCCTTCATGCTCTTGTCTTTATTGTTATACCACGTCACCAATACATTGAGTGAGGCTGTCACGGCAGACATAATACCTATAATCAGAAACGTGACATTTGGATTATCACGGAACATCGTGCGCAAGACTATACCTATAATGCAGGAGACTACCACAGGCAGCAAACTCATCCTGACACGGCGTAACTTTATCGTTTCCTCCAACTGCGCTCGCTCTTGTTTCATTTCCTGATACTGGCATGCCATACGACGGAACTCCTCACGGTAATCTTTCGGGTCACTCAATGTAAGATGATACGGAAAGAAAGAATACCCCATAGCCGTTGTGTCTGCCAATATCACACGGGTGAATGCAGTAATACGCTTGCGGCGTATCTGCACAATGTCACCATGACGGTTCACTATGTAAGTGCCGTTAACAGAACCAAGGTCCTCAACGGTCCACGTATCATCATCGATAGTAATGCGGGCATGGAGATCGCTTACCTTCTCACGCCCAGCAAGTGAGAAATTCTGGGTTCCCTTGCGTCCTATGTCAAATGTTTTGCTCTTCGTCATGGCTGCCGTTTATATTATGTCCGCATGAAAACTGTATCTTGTTTTATTGCGGTAGCACACGCGAAAGTATCCATCCACGATTGAAGTTGCCCCACATCACAGAATGCTGGCGATTGCCAAGAGCCACTTTTAGTTTCTCTGATACATAGTTATACAACTCTATCGCCGTAATCTTTCCATTATGGTTAGTGTCCGCCGCACCGCGCAGGGCCTCTGCAAGATATGTAGTAAAATACCCATTCCTCATACTCGGACTCTCGTATGACACTTCTGAACCGCGTGAAGACAGGAAGAGCATCACCTGTCGGTTGCGCTCTAATGGTGCTATCACCTCTGCGCTGTCCCTTTTGGTACGTATCTTCCCGGAGTAACAAGCATCGGCCATGATTATACGACCATGTGCTTTACACTGTTTGAATATCTCTTTTATATCATCATAGAATACCGCGCCGCGAATACTCTGGAAGTAGTCGTGAGCACAGAAGCCGCTTGACACTCCATGTCCGCTAAAGAAGAAAATAACATTATCATTAATTGTTGCCTTTGAAAAAAGGCGACGCATCTCGCGGCGTATGTTGTCACCTGTAGCCACACTGTCTTTCAGCACCAGCGTTTCAGCATTATTTCCTCCGAACAGGGCTGCCACCGTATCGGCATCGCAGGTAGGTTTTGTGAGATCTTGAATACGCGGGTCAGCATAGTCACCCACACCTACGCACAATACATACGTCTTCCGTGTGCGCGGTTGGGCTGATGCGCTGATTGCGAGAAGCAACAGGAACGTAACAAAAAGGAAAGAGTGTCTCATGTGTGTTATGACTAACGGTTTTCTTTTTCTGCAAAAAGTGACTTGATGTTCGATATTGGAATGTATAGATAAGCCTTGGCATTGAGCGGTGTCTGACCATCAAGCGCCTGCCTCGGATTACAGTTGAAAACTATCAGGTGCGTATATCCTGCCTGCTTGTTCTCCGCATAGACGGAGAACGCCAACTCCTTATCCGTATTGCATCGAATACCTATAAAGTTACGGCAACCACTCTTTTTCAAGAAAGACGCCAGTGTGGCAGCATCTGTACCAACACTTTCCTTGGAGAAGTCCTGCCGCATGATGGTCAATGCCACAGGCTGCTTGCAGGCTGTTCCTGCCACCAGTACATTACACAGTGTCTCGGCAGGATAAGCCTTGTCAAAGAGAATACTACACACGCGGCTATTATCCATAACATAATACGTGTCATTGGTTATATTCTCGTTATATAGCCTGTCCCCGCGGTTTATGTAATAACGCACATTGCCATTTGTGAAGCGTAGTTCAAGGTTGTCCGTCTCTTTCTGTGTAACATTCTCTACCACTGCATCGTGCGCCCTGTACCGCGTAAGGTCACGTATGAAATTCGCCTCCTGTTCACTGTGTGTACTGCCTGACAGCATATCATACTGCACGGGAAACGTCACCTCTACCACAGTATTGCCATCCTTGCTCCAAGTTATCTGATATGAACTGCCACCTATATTACTGATGTTCAAGTCCATTGTCTCCTCTACCCCTTGCAGTTCACTCCACGACCCTTTCGCAAAGCGGAAACCTTTATATGTAAAAGGATTGTCACTGATGGAAAATGTGTGGTCCAGCAGCGCATACTCAAGGAAATCATAGATTGGCGATGGTTGAAGTTGCCTGACTGTTTTGGAGAACAATGGCATCCCGATACTCACCACCTCGTTGTCGCGGTTCTTCCTTATGCACACCTGCTTCCCCCTGCATAGCAGCACAGACAGTCCCGGCCGCAGTGTGTCTGCCGTCTTTGCCAGTCCCAGTCTGTTTATAGCAGACTTGATACTCTCTGAGCGGTAAGTCCCCTCCTGTGCCGCCGCCGTGAGGCAGCAGCATAGGAAGAGTACAATGAAAAAGCGTCTAAGTGCCATTAATCATTAGATATAGATGTTATAACAGATATATTATTTTCTATTGTAAGTACTGCTGCCTATCGTCAGTTGATCCCCGTCTATCTTATACTCATCACTGCTACGACTTCCACCATCGTATAATCGGAACAATACATTGTTGTTTGTGAAATACTTTCCCGTTTTATCATTATATGTATATGAAAAGGTTCCATCGGCATTATAGACATAAGTATAAGAGCCACTAACCCATTCTCCAACAATTTCAGGGTCATCACTCGGTGGAGGTGTATTGTCGTTCGCATTCCTGTTATAGGCAATACACCTTTCTGAATAATCCCTATATATGCCTACCAGGAAATCTTTTGTGAGATAATTTATATAATAATTACCACTGGTTGCTGTCCACATTTTTTTATTTTTATAATCCACCCATCCCGTTATTTTACCATTGCAATAGAATACTCCGTCTGAATTTAGCAACATCATATCAGATTTGTCCACATGAAGAGTTTCGGGTATCCAACACCAATCATTCACAATATTCCACGTTCCGCAATACTCTTCTGGAACAATATTCTTACTGAATGTTTTGTCTCCAATAGTTAGAGTCTCACCAGTAACACTACACTTGTCAGTAATGAACTTAGAGCGTAAACTATCATTATATACGGTACAAATTGCAGAAGGCACATTGTCATCGCCATAAATATAACTATATCCCTTAAAGCACACAATCCTTCCATCAGATTGCAAATTATATATCTTCTCATTATCTGAAGATATCCATGTCCCAACCATATTTTCTGGAACTGATGCCCTGATATATGTCTTATTACCTATTGTCAAGATATTATCATCTTTGTTATCAAAGGCATAATACTTACTAGCTTGATAAGAATTAAAAAGTAGATTGGCATCGTCAGACAGAAGCAGATTACCTAAGACATAAATCTTAGACTTTTGGTAATAGGAAGAACCCTCCTGTATAGCATACAGACTATCACTACTTATCTGCAAACTATAACACCCGTCTTCCGTTATCCAGTTCCCCTTCAACTTTTCTGGCACATTAGTGTTCTGATGTATATAATCTATCATTTGTTCCGCTGTCATAGACTCACTTCTGGACAAGAAATAGTTACCGCCATCATAATAAGAATCGAACAAATTACGGGCACACAATAAGAAATCCTTATCCCAATAACCTACTTGACTGTACTTTCGGAAACTTCTGTCGCCATAAGGATAATGATAATATAAAACCTCATTATCATAATCAACAATGTATCGTGTTTCGTTTGCTAGTAAGACCATACCGCTTGA
>CALYTD010000170.1 GCA_945486445.1 uncultured Prevotellaceae bacterium | reverse complement strand
GTTTTTTTTAGGTAGTGTGCGAAGGCGGTATGAAATAGTATGTCTCCTTTGTCGTTACCTTCTGTAAGTGGGAGAGCCATCTGATAGTATTTCAATGCCTCGTCGTATTGTGTCTGGTAGAATAGGCTTTCCGCACAGGAGTAGATGTATATGGCGCGTTCTTTCGGAGAATATGCTGACAGATGGGGTATGGATTTCTTTAAGTTTTCTGTGGCTTCCTCATATTGTTGCTCTTTATAATAGGAGAAACCGAGATATGCAAGAAAGCGTGGGGTTAGCGTATAATGGCGTTTTAGTTTCTCGAAGGCAAGGATACATTCGTGGTATTTGCCTCCTTGGTAATACTCTACGGCCTTGCCTAACTGTTCTGTGTCTTGTTTTTTTTGTGTTGTCCGCTGTGAAAATGCGGTGTTGCTTGCGTTGAAAAGCATGAGTAATACTATTGTAAGCCTTGCAAGCATGGCGAGAAGTGTCTTGGTGTAAGGACGTTCCCAATCGTTTAGATGATAGCGGTGACGATTGTATTCCAATAGGTCAATATCCATCATAACTATGCCTTTTGACCTCATCAGTGCGTTGTCGCCCATCTCTTTTTCCATGTCTTTCAGGATGTTGACAAGTTTTTCTTGCGAAAGGGTAGTATCACATTCCGCAATCATATTGGCATAGGGCTCTGCATCATCAGGCATACCGTATGCAGCGGTTGTTATGGCGTCGGTAAACCTTATGCCAGGGAATGAATCCGAAAGCTTTTCCTTGGCGATAACCATCTGTGTTTCACGGTCAGTGTTGCACCCGATGGAGAGTAATATGTGGTTGTTATTGTCCAGTGTAAGTGCTTATCCAATGATGAAATGCTATGCAAAGTTACGTATAATTTCCGATTTCATAAAGAGATTTCGTGTTTTTTTGATTAAAGTAATATAATTCCTTCCTTTTCTTTGGCAAGGGCGGAATATTTTTGTTACCTTTGCAATGTAGTTAAGAAAATATAGAAAATGACAAATACAAGAGAAGATACGCTTGCCGCTTTCTCCCGTTTGCTGGATATACAGGACGAGTTACGGGAGAAATGTCCTTGGGATAAGAAGCAGACAAATGAGTCTTTACGTCCTCATACCATAGAGGAGGTTTATGAATTGTGTGACGCTTTGATGGAGGATGACCCCATAGAGATACAGAAAGAGATGGGGGACGTTATGGAACATCTTGTCTTCTATTCCATAATCGCTAGGGAGAAGGGGCGTTTTGATATGGCTGATGTGCTAAATAAGGAAGCTGATAAGCTTATTTCACGCCACCCTCACATCTACGGTGACAAGCAGGCTACCAACCCAGAGGAGGTAGGTAAGATATGGGAGCAGGTAAAACAGAAGGAGAAAAACGGCAATAAGACGGTCCTGTCAGGTGTTCCTGCCTCACTGCCTTCATTGATAAAGGCATACAGAATACAGGACAAGGCGCGTAATGTGGGCTTTGACTGGGAGAAGCCTGAGGACGTCTGGGATAAGGTGTATGAAGAGATAGGGGAATTAAGAGCGGAATTTGAGCGTGGCGACGCTGAGCGTTCGGCAAAGGAACTGGGTGACGTCCTGTTCTCGATAGTCAATGCTGCGCGTCTGTATCACATCAATCCAGACACGGCCCTTGAACAGACAAACAGAAAGTTTATGTCACGTTTCGGATATGTGGAGAGCAAGGCGAAGGAGCAAGGGAAGGATATTAAAGATCTAACACTGGCAGAGATGGACATATTGTGGAACGAGGCGAAGAGTTTGGAAAGATAATTAAAATGAGAAAACAATGAGACATTTAACTTATATTGCCGCTGTTGTTGCGGTTACGACCGCTATTATTGGGTGTGACAACAAGAGGACAGTTTCATCAGAGGAGCAGAAAGACACCGTAATAACGGAGAAACCCGACACTGCGATATATGGAGTAGTGGGTGAGAATACCACTATGCATGTCCTTGAACTGCTGACAGAGGACGGTAAGGTGATGACGTTCGCAGTGAGTCAGGATAGTTGTTCTGATGTTCAGGGTGGCATATTTGCCGGGGACAAGGTTACTTTGACCACACGAAAGGGGTCAGGAGACGAACAGGAGGTTGTTAAACTTGTAAACCTCACGTCTTTATTGGGTAAGTGGACATCACTTGACCGCAACTTTGAGATACAGGAAGACGGGGTGATTGTTAGTGCCGTGAAAGCGGAGTCTCACCCTTATACGCATTGGACAATGGCTAACGGCAACCTGATACTTAACGCTGATACTTTTGAGGTGCTGCTGTTAGGGCCAGACAGTATGTCTATTGAGAACGACAAAGGCATATATGTGTATAAGAGACAGACAGCCTCAAAACCATGACACATTATTAATTTCATAGCATAAAACATGAAACGTCCCGAACCCATCATTGTATGTTCGGGACGTTTTGTATAGTATGGCTATATGACTTAGTCCGCCAGAAGTTTCCTGTACCTTGGACGTTTGATTTCGTCAGTGCCAAGACGGCGGGCTTTGTTGATTTCGTAATCGGAGTAACTGCCTTCAAAGAAGAATACTTCTCCGTCTCCCTCGAATGCCAGTATGTGTGTGCATATACGGTCAAGGAACCATCTGTCGTGTGATATTACCACTGCACAACCAGCAAAGGCGTCAAGACCTTCTTCCAATGCACGTAATGTGTTGACATCAATGTCGTTGGTAGGCTCGTCAAGTAGCAGCACATTGCCTTCTTGTTTTAGTGCCAGGGCTAATTGAAGTCGGTTTCTCTCACCACCTGACAGCACTTCACAGAGCTTGCCTTGGTCATTGCCGGAGAAGTTGAAGCGTGAGAGATAGGCGCGTGCATTGACATCACGACCGCCCATACGGAACGTCTCTGTGCCTTGTGATACTACCTCATAGACGCTTTTCTTGGGGTCTATATCCTTGTGTTGCTGGTCAACATATGCCAGTTTTACTGTTTCTCCTACTTCGAACGTTCCGTTGTCAGCCTTCTCTAAGCCCATTATCAGACGGAATAGTGTTGTCTTACCTGCACCGTTGGGGCCTATTACACCTACTATACCGTTAGGAGGCAACATGAAGTTAAGGTCTTTGAAGAGTATCTTGTCACCGAAAGCTTTTGCTACGTGTTGTGCTTCTATAACCTTGTTGCCAAGACGTGGGCCGTTAGGTATGAATATTTCGAGTTTCTCCTCACGCTCTTTCTGCTCCTCGTTGAGCATTGCATCGTATGATTTTAGACGGGCCTTACCCTTTGCCTGGCGTGCTTTTGGAGCCATACGCACCCATTCCAACTCCCTTTCCAGTGTCTTTCTGCGTTTTGACGCGGTCTTTTCTTCCTGCATCATGCGCTTTGTCTTCTGGTCGAGCCATGAGGAATAGTTGCCCTTCCATGGAATACCCTCGCCACGGTCAAGTTCAAGAATCCATTCACTCACGTCATCAAGGAAGTAGCGGTCGTGTGTTACGGCTATTACAGTGCCCTCATATTGTTGCAGGTGTTGTTCCAACCAGTCTATTGACTCTGCGTCAAGGTGGTTTGTAGGCTCATCCAACAACAGTACGTCTGGTTTCTGTAACAGTAGTCTGCATAGCGCTACACGCCTACGTTCACCACCGGAGAGGTTGGTCACTGGACTGTCGCCAGAGGGGCAGTGCAGTGCTGCCATGGCACGCTCAAGGCGAGAATCCATGTTCCATGCATCTGTAGAGTCTATGATGTCTTGGACTTCTGCCTGTCGTTGCATAAGTTTGTCCATCTTGTCAGGGTCACCGTAATATTCTTCCAGACCGAATTTCTCGTTTATCTCATCATATTCTTTTAGGGCATCATATACGTGTTTTACTCCGTCACGCACGTTCT
>CALYTD010000169.1 GCA_945486445.1 uncultured Prevotellaceae bacterium | reverse complement strand
GTCTCTGTCAACATCCATGCACTCTCCGCGTCCTCCGTCACCGTTTGAGGGGAGGTAGAATTTCTTTATCGGCTCTCCGTTTGCGGCGTCATATATCAGTTGCCCGAGCAGATCGGGCGCGTATTGCTGTATGGCGAATGTCTCCAGGCCCGGTCTTTCGGGGTCTATGTCGCCCACACGGAAGCGGTCGCCGTGGCTGATGCCTGCGCTGAAAAGCATGGTTCCGTCATTGTCAACGGTGAATCCGCCTTCCAGCATCTCGTCTTTCCCGTCGAAATCCACGTCACCTATGCGTATGTGGTGGAACTCCGCCGGCCATGGTGTCTTGTCGTTTCTGCTCCATGTGAATTTCTCTTGCCAGTTGCCTGCCTTGCCTCCACTGAAGTCAAAGCCCCATGCCGTGACGTAGTAGTGGTGTGTCTTGTCCGTGATGCGGTCCATGTACTCCATCACCACGGAGGGGTGCACGCCGTCGAGGTATGCCACTCCCATGTGTCCGTCGAGCTGGTTGTATCCGTCACCCATATAGTCTGAGCGGTTGTCGCGCGTGTATTGGTCTGTGCCGTCGCCGGGATAGTTGAACTCCACGGTCGCCATCTCCTCGCCGGTCAGTCCGTTTACGCAGGTCATGTATGACGGTGGGTTCCGCGAGGTGTTGGAGTTGTAGTCCGTTATGCCGTCGCCGTCGGTGTCGCCGGTTTCCTTTCCGAAGGCGTATTTGCCCCATGTGCCCGCCGTCTTGTTCCAGAAGCGTGTGCCGTCGCTGGTCTTCATCACCACTTCCGCCTTGCCGTCGCAGTCCATGTCGTATGCGAGCACCATGTCGTTGTGACCGTTTGAGATGTTGACGTTAGGTCCCATGTCGATGGTCCACAGCCATTCCCCGCCGTTGGTATAGGCTTCCACCATGTGGCTGCCGCCGTTCAGCGACAGGCGGTCCACCACATAGTCGTACTCTCCGTTGCCGGTAAGGTCGGCGGGCCAGATGAATTTCGTCTTGTAGCCGGCGTTGTCCAGTGGACCTCCCTGGTAGGTTATGTTGAGAAAGCAACTGCGGTACGTCATGTCCTTGAAGGCAAAAGGCTGGCTCAGCGGCTGTTCCACGCCGTTAGCCACAAGTGCCACCGCGATGTCCGAGCCTGCCGGAATCTTGCTTGTAGTTGTCGTGAGGTTGGTAACGGCAAGCGGCTCCGCATTGATTTTTGCGTAACTGCCTCCTCCCTGCCGCGCATACACGTTGTATTGTGCGTTCTCCGGCTCTTGTGCCATCTTGCGCCATGACACGAATACGCTGCTGCCGTTCTTTACGGCTACCACTCCGCGTCCTAACTTCTGTTGTATCCTCTGTGCCCGTACGGTTGTTGTCGCCGAGGCGATAATGGTACACAAGGCCATGGCTAATAGTTTTCCCATGATGCTTTGTTAGTTTCTTGTTATAAGTCAGAATTGTATTGTCTTTGCAATCAGCACCTGTTTGCCGCGTAATCAGCACCTGATAGCATTGTAATCAGGTGCTGGTTGTGGTGTGACTGGCCCCCTTTTGTGTTACGCCCTGTGATGTGTTGCCGGGCAGGGTTATAACTTTACCGTCACGGCCTTGCCGTTGTATTCGGTCATTACGCCCTTCTCGCTGTCGGGGTCGAGGTCTTTTGTCATCTTTCCCGTGCCGTCTTTCAGCACTATGTTGAAGCGGCGTGCCTTCAACATACCCTTGAACGCCCCCTTGCGACCAGATATTGTCAGTGTGCGTGAGGCGTTGTCGTAGGAGAAGTCTATGGTGGTGTATTTGCCCTTCTCGTAGTTGTAGTTCGTGCCCTCGTCCTCATACAGGCGGAATGTGCCGTCGGCACCGGCATAGACGTATAGCGTTATCATTTCCGGCTGCTTCTCGTCGCTGTACTGCAAGGCGGGGCCGAAGGGGATTATTGCCCCTTCTCGCACAAAGACGGGTATGCGTTCGTATGGCGCGGCTGCCATCATTGTCCTTCCGCCGGCGTAGTGTTGCCCGGTGTAGAGGTCGTACCACCCTGTGCCTTTGGGCAGATACACCTCGCGGCTGCGTGCCTTGTAGAGGCTTACGGGGCACGCCATGAGTGCCGGACCGAACATCCACTGGTCCTTTATGCCGTGCACCTGTGTGTCGGCGGGGAAGTCCATGGCCAGTCCGCGCAACATGGTGTAGTCGTCAAAGTGTACCCATCCTGCCATGGAGTAGAGGTAAGGCATGAGGCGGTAGCGCAGTTTGTTGTAATACACTATGCTCTGGTAGGCGGGATGTGTGTCGGGTGCGATGTTCCATACCTCCCTCTTCGGCCACTGGCCGTGTGTGCGGAACAGCGGCACGAAGCACCCGAACTGGTGCCACCGCGCCTGCAACTCGCGCCATTCCTTCATGTCGTCGGTCTCGGTGCGGCTCTTGTCCCACGTCTTCTGCGCCTGTACGTAACGGTTTTCCACGCAGAAGCCGCCAATATCCATACCCCAGAACGGCACGCCCGACATGGAGAAGTTAATTCCGGCGGTCATCTGCGCGCGCATATCTTCCCACCGTGTGCCTATGTCTCCGCTCCATGTGGCGGTGCTGTAACGCTGTTCCCCGGCGAAACCGGAGCGTGTGAGCAGAAAGACGCGCTTGTCCTTATCCACGGCGCGCTGCCCGTTGTAGATGGCGTCGGCATTGACAATGGAGTAGGCGTTGAAGTATTCGTCACTCGTTCCCAGGGCGGTGGGGCCGCAAAGCAGTTTGCGGTAGGCTATGGGTGTGCAGTCCCTCACGTTCGGTTCGGAGGCGTCCATCCACCAGGCGTCCATTCCTTTGCCGTATTTCGAGTAGAGGTTCTCGTCCATCTGCCGCCAGAACATCTTGCGTGCACCGGCGGAATACGCGTCATAGAACGAGCCTATGTATCCTGGTCCGACCCAGTCGCGAATGCTGTCACGCACCGCCTGCTGGTATATCCAGCCGTTGCTGTCAAGTTCCTTGTAGTTGGCGGTACTGCAATAGAATTTCGGCCAGCATGAAATCATCAGCCTCGCGCCCTGTGTGTGGATGGTGTCGTACATACGTTGCGGGTCGGGGAAGCGCGCGGGGTCAAACCTGTGGCTGCCCCACTGGTCGTCCCTCCAGTAGTTCCAGTCCTGCACCATCACATCCACCGGTATCTGCCTGCGACGGAACTCGGCAAGCGTCGCCTCCACCTCGGCCTGTGTCTTGTATCTCTCACGGCTCTGCCAGAAGCCCAGACTCCACTTGGGCATCACCTGAGCCTTGCCTGTCAGCCGCCTGTAACCCTTGATAATGCCGTCCATGCTGCTGTCGGCAATGACGTAATAATCCATGTCCTTGTCCATTTCCGCCCACAGCGTGACGCGGCGTTGCTGCTCCTCCGTCTGCGGAACAGCCACCCTCAGCCCGCAGTAACTAACCGCTCCGTCGGGCTGCCACTCTATGCGGATGGGGGTCATGCGCCCTTTCAGCAGGGCTACTTCAAACTTGTAGGCGTTGGGATTCCATGCTGTCCGCCAGCGTTCGGGCACTAAGAGGTGTCCGTCTATATACACCTTGACGTAGCCGGCGTAGTAGAGTATGAAGCGGTAACTCTCTGACTGCGGCGCACTGAGGTAGCCCTCGTATGTCACGTGGCTGCCATTGAGGGCGAAACCCTTTGGCAGTCGCACTATCTCTTGTGAGTTCTCGAAGTACAGCGAGTCCTCCTGCCGCACTAATTGCTTGCCCTTGCTGTCGGTATAGGTGCCTGTCAGCGTGCCTTTCGTTTTCTCCTTATTATATATAGAGAACACATCGCCCAGTTGGCGGTAGTCATTGGTGTTGCCCCAGCGGCCGAGGCTGTAACTGTCCCATAGCAGACCGTAGCCCGCAGTGCTCATGACG
>CALYTD010000168.1 GCA_945486445.1 uncultured Prevotellaceae bacterium | reverse complement strand
GGACGGCTGCAACTACTACTGTACATATTGCACCATACCAATAGCAAGGGGCAACAGCAGAAATCCTACAATAGCATCACTGGTAGAACAAGCCAAGAAAGCAGCAGGAGAAGGTGGTAAAGAGATAGTGCTCACAGGTGTAAACATAGGTGATTTTGGGCGAACGACAGGAGAATCGTTCCTTGACCTCGTAAAAGAACTTGACAAAATAGAAGACATAAAACGATACCGTATATCAAGTCTTGAACCTAATCTCATCACAGAAGAATTGATAGAATACTGTGCAAGTAGCCGTGCGTTCATGCCACACTTCCATATTCCGCTGCAAAGTGGTAGTGACACCGTGCTGAAACTGATGCATCGCCGATATGATGCAGCCCTGTTTGAACAGAAAATAAACAGAATTAAGGAACTAATGCCAGACGCCTTCATCGGCGTGGACGTAATGGTTGGTACACGAGGGGAAACACCTGAATGTTTTGAAGAAACATATACGTTGCTCGAGAAACTACCAGTAACACAGTTACACGTTTTTCCTTATAGCGAAAGACCAGGCACTGCTGCACTTAAAATACCATACATCGTAAGTGATAAAGACAAGAAAGAGCGTAGCGCAAGACTGCTTTCCTTATCAGAACAAAAGACACTGGCGTTCTATGAGCAGCATATTGGACAACAAATGGAAGTACTATTTGAGAAAGCCACACACGGAAAAGCAATGCATGGGTTTACGAACAACTACATAAGAGTAGAACTTCCTGCTGCAATAGCATCAGAAAAATATGATAACCAGTTGCTGACAGTATCACTGGAAAAATTCAATCACGACAAATCTGCCTTGATAGCACGACTGTAAATAGAACACAAAATGCAAGAGAACAAAACTGATAACTCTACGATAAAGCGTCCGGCCGTGGAAATTGCCATTGTCATTCTAAATTGGAATGGGGCTGAGATGATGAGAAAATACCTGCCCAACGTGATAAAACACTCTGTAAACGCCACTGTTTTTGTAGCAGACAATGCCTCAACCGACAACTCACTGTCAGTGCTTGCGAATGAATTTCCTACGGTCAGAACCATTGTTCTTGAAAAGAATTGGGGCTTTGCCGATGGCTATAACAAAGCGTTGGAACAGATAGACGCAGAATATTACCTCCTGCTAAATAGCGATGTGAGGGTTGAAGCAGGCTGGTTAGATGCCATGCTGGACTATATGAGGAGGAATAACGATGTTGCCGCCTGTCAGCCGAAGTTGCTATCAGACCTCTCCCCCACCCTCTTTGAATATGCAGGAGCCTGCGGTGGATTCATTGACAAATACGGTTATCCATACTGTCGGGGCCGGATTCTTGAGGAATTGGAAGAAGATCACGGACAATATAATACTGTCATGGAGATATTATGGGCCACAGGAGCCTGCCTCCTGATACGTAGCGCAGACTATTGGAAGGCTGGCGGACTGGACGGAAGGTTCTTTGCACACAATGAAGAGATAGACCTCTGCTGGCGATTGAATATCATGGGCAGGCGGGTTGTTTGTGTTCCACAAAGCAAAGTATATCATTTGGGTGGTGGTACACTACCGAAAGGGAATCCGCAAAAAACATATCTCAACTTCAGGAACAACCTTACAATGCTCTATAAGAACCTGCCTGATGAGCAACTACAAAGTGTTATGCTTGTGCGTTGGTGCCTCGACTATCTCGCTGCGTTTCAAATGCTTCTGATAAAACGTGACATTGGTGGATTCAATGCGGTATTTCGCGCAAGACGTGACTTCAAGAAATGGAAGAAAGACTTTGTGAACGACAGGAGAAAGATACAGGAATGCAGACAAACAACAAACGATATTGGCAGGAGTTCATTCTCTCTTCTGTGGCAATACTATGTGAAAGGCATCAGGAAATTCAGCCTTTTACCTAAATACTGATACTATACAGGGGCAAGGGTAAGCCGTTCTTACCTTTGCCCCTGTCGCTGTTTGCTTAGGAAATCTCAACTACTGTTATTCCCGCACCGCCAAACTGGACGTGCTCATCGCGGTAATCTGTCACGTTCGGAACACCACTCAGATACTCACGTACCAACTGACGCAGGATGCCGTTGCCCTTACCGTGCAGAATACGGACACTCCCTGTGCCAACAAGGATAGCGTCATCCACAAAGCGTTGCACCGCAAGCAAGGCCTCATCGCCCCTCATTCCACGCACATCTATCTCCGGACGGAAGCGGCTTCTGTGCTCATCTATCACGTCACGAGTCATTCGTGCTGGCACTTTCACTATCGTTTCAGCCTTTTTATCTCTATCCTTGTCTGCCTCCAAACGGTCAAGTGACATCTTAGTCTTCATGTCTCCCAGTAACACAATGGCATATTTCCCTTGTATGCTGTCTATTATTCCTACGCTTTTTGTGCCCTTAATGCGAACATAGTTACCCTCACGCATGAAGGCATCAGACATATCCTGTTGCTCCCCTGACTTTGTTCCAATCTCTGATATGCCCTTGGGAGTTCCTTGTACAGGCGCTCCCTTATCCCTATTCTCTTTCCTTTTCTCTCTACGTTCACGCCGTGCGAGAATCTGTTTCATCTTCTTTTCTATCAGAGCATCATTCGCCTTTGTGTCTATTTCGCTCACCTCCTCACGGAATACGGCCATTTCTTCTCGCAAGCGTTTAGTCGCTTCCTTCTCTGCTTCTGTCTCTCTTATCTCGCGAATGGTGTTCTCTATGCGTCTGTTTGCTTCTTTAATAAGTTCCTCCGCCTGCTCTTTCGCCCTGCGAAGAATGGCCTTGCGCTCCTTGTCTATCTCCTCCACGCTCTCTTCAAAGCGTGTAATAGTGCGCTCTACGTCCTTCTCTCGCTGATGTACCGTTTGTCGTTTCTGTTCCCAGTACCTCTTGTCGCGCACTATATCTTGTAGATATTTGTCACTCTGTATATAGTCCTGACCAACTATCTCTGATGCATCTTTTATTACATCTTCTGGCAAACCCGTCTTTCTTGCTATCTCTATGGCAAACGAAGATCCCGGTCTGCCTATCTGTAACTGGAACAATGCCTTCATCTCATGCCTGTCATACAGCATCGCTCCGTTGACAACTCCAGGGTGGTCTTCGGCAAAATGCTTCAGATTCTGGTAGTGGGTAGTTATCACACCCCATGCTTTCTTCTTCCAAAACTGTCTTAACACAGCCTCTGCTATTGCTCCTCCAATCTGGGGTTCGGTACCTGTTCCAAATTCATCTATCAGCAATAGTGTTCTCTTATCAGCATAGCGTATCATCATCTTCATATTCCTCAGGTGTGAGGAATAAGTAGAAAGATCGTCTTCTATGCTTTGTTCATCTCCAATATCTATCATTATATTAGAGAATATGCCCATAACACTTCTCTCTCCGACAGGTACGCTGACACCGCATTGCATCATATACTGCAACAGTCCCACCGTTTTCAGGCACACGGACTTACCGCCTGCATTAGGGCCTGATATTATCAGCAATCCCCTGTCTATCGTTATGTCCAGCGGTACGACGTCTTTACCTTGTCTCAATAGGCTGTTTCGCAGCAACGGATGCACCGCTCTATTCCAGTCTAAGTGCGGTTCTACCTTTACTTCTGGCTCTATGCAGGCAAACTCCTCCGCAAATTTGGCTTTCGCCTGTATAAAGTCTATCTTACCAAGAAATTCCAATGCCTCCAACATTCCTTCGGCATCAGGGCGCAACACATCGCTTATCTCTGTCAAAATACGTATTATCTCTCGTCTCTCTTCTGCCTCAAGTTCTCTGATACGGTTGTTAGCCTCCACAACAGCAGTAGGTTCTATAAACAGTGTCTTGCCCGTTGCAGACTCATCATGCACTATGCCCTGAATCCTACGTTTCATTGCTGG
>CALYTD010000167.1 GCA_945486445.1 uncultured Prevotellaceae bacterium | reverse complement strand
GAGTATCTGCAATGATGCATGGCTATATGGCCTTTGGTGCAGATGATAACATCCTTGTTCCATTCCGTACATGGCGTAACACCAATACAGGTGAAGCAGCTGCGGCTTTGTCACAGTTGTTTGTATATAATATTCCATTACGATGGAGTATCTCGCATTTATATCAGTGTGTGCTTGAAGATAATGAGCATGTGCAGAATATTAAATTTCTAACTACACTTGCCGGTTATATTCATTGGAAACTTACAGGAGAGAAAGTCCTTGGAATAGGTGATGCTTCTGGTATGTTACCTATTGATCCTGATACAAAAGACTACAATAAGGAGATGGTTCGCAAGTTTGATGAACTTGTATCCCCAAAAAGGTACCCTTGGAATTTGCGTGACATTCTTCCCAAGGTTCTTGTAGCAGGAGAACATGCTGGTAACTTGACAGAGAATGGGGCGAAACTTCTTGATGTGTCTGGCAATCTGAAAGCTGGTGTTCCATTCTGTCCTCCAGAGGGAGATGCAGGAACAGGTATGGTTGCAACGAATGCAGTGAAGCAACGTACAGGAAATGTATCAGCTGGTACTTCTTCTTTCTCTATGATAGTATTGGAGAAGAATCTCTCAGAACCCTCAGAGATGATAGATATGGTTACAACACCTGACGGTTCATTGGTTGCAATGGTTCATTGTAACAACTGTACATCAGATCTCAACGCATGGGTCAAACTTTTCAAGGAATATCAAGAACTTCTTGGCATACCTGTTGATATGAATGTTATATATGAGAAGCTTTACAATAATGCACTAAAAGGCGATGCTGATTGTGGTGGTGTTCTCTCATATAACTATATATCAGGAGAACCTGTTACTGGCCTTAGTGAAGGACGTCCACTTGTTGTACGCTCAGCAAATGACAAGTTTAATCTTGCTAACTTCATTCGTACAAATCTCTATGCATCTGTTGCTGTATTAAAGATTGGTAACGATATTCTTTTCAAAAAGGAAGACGTAAAGGTTGATCGTATTACAGGACACGGAGGTTTGTTCAAGACAAAGGGCGTAGGGCAAAGAATACTCGCAGCAGCATTAAATTCTCCAATTTCTGTTATGGAAACAGCTGGTGAAGGTGGTGCATGGGGCATAGCTCTGCTTGCAGGTTATGCTATCAACAACAATTCTAATGCCTCCCTCGCAGATTACTTGGAAAACGTTGTCTTTGAAGGTTGTACGGGTACAGAGATAAGCCCCTTGCCAGAGGAAGTAGAAGGCTTCAATAAATATATTGAGGCTTATAAATCAGGTCTCGCTATAGAACAGGCAGCAGTGGAGTGCAAATCATGATAATACGGTATGGCAAGATACGTTATAGGGCTTGACTATGGTACAGATAGTGTTCGCACACTTGTTGCTAATGCAGAGACGGGTGAGTGCATTGCTACCAGCGTAATTAATTTTGTACGCTGGAAGAAGGGACTATACTGTAATCCTAAATTGGGTCAGTGGCGCCAACACCCAAAAGACTATCTCGAAGCGTTAGAAAAAGGTGTCAAGGAAGCATTATCACAATGTTCTTCTGCTGTTGCAGAACAAGTTGTAGGTATTGCGTTTGATACGACAGGCTCTACTCCTGTGTTCACAGATGAGACAGGAATGCCTCTTGCCATGCTACATGAGTTCTCGGACAATCCAAACGCTATGTTTGTTTTGTGGAAGGATCATACCGCCATATTGGAAGCAGAAGAGATAAACGAGCGTTGCAAATCGTGGAAGGTTGATTACACCAAATATGTAGGAGGCAGATATAGTGCAGAATGGTTCTGGGCTAAGGCTATGCACATTCTCCGTGAGGATGATTCAATAGCAGCCAGAGCTTACTCTATAATAGAGTGCTGTGAATGGTTACCCGCTGTACTTACAGGTGTAAAGGATGTAAATCATATCATTCGCAGTCGCTGTGCATGTGGTCATAAGGCATTATGGCACAAAGAGTGGGGCGGATTGCCTTCTGAGGATTTCCTTGTATCTCTTGAACCTAAGCTTGCAGGATTCCGTGCACGTCTTTTTACAGAAACGGAGACAGCGGAGAAACCTGTGGGAACGTTATGTTCAGAGTGGGCAGAGCGGCTTGGCCTTCCTACAACTGTTGTTATCGCTGGTGGAGCTTATGACTGTCATGTAGGTGCCGTAGGTGCTGGCGTTAGAGCCAACACTCTTGTTCGTGTTATCGGAACTTCCACTTGTGATGTTATGGTAACACCATATTCAGAGATGGTGGGTAAGAATATAAAAGGTATATGTGGACAAGTAGATGGTAGTGTTATTCCTGGCATGATAGGTCTTGAAGCAGGTCAATCAAGTTTTGGAGATGTTTATGCAATGTTCCGCAAGATACTTGAATACCCATTGCGCAAGATTCTTCCGCGTGTTCTATCAGGAAGAATAAAAGAGGCAGAACAAGAAGCCCTTATAGAGGAGGCATGTGATAGTATAATAACATCTTTAACAAAGGAGGCTGAGAGGATTCCTGTTGCGGAGAGTACAATGATTGCTACCGATTGGGTGAACGGTCGTCGTACTCCTGATGCAAACCAATTCCTTAAAGGCTCAATTTGCGGATTCTCTCTTAGTACCACAGCACCACAGATATTTCGAGCACTTGTTGAAGCCACAGCATACGGTACCAAAGCCATTGTTAACCGTTTCGAGGCAGAGGGAATACGTATTGATGATGTTATTGGCATTGGTGGTATTGCCTTGAGGTCTCCTTTCGTTATGCAGGTGATGTGTGATGTAATTAATAAACCGATAAAGGTTTGTAATACTGATCAAGCTTGCGCTCTTGGTGCAGCAATGTTTGCGGCTACTGCTGCTGGCGTGTATGATAGGGTAGAGGATGCTATTGCAGCAATGAATAGTGGTTTCTCGAAGGAATATCATCCTATTCCACTTAATGTTGAGATTTATGCTCGATTATTCAAACAATATGAACAGTTGGGCATATTCACTGAGGATAATTTATTTATAAAAACAAATAACGCATAATTAAAATAAAAGTCTATGAATGACATTAAAGTATTGAATCATGCTGCGGATAATATACGTATCCTTGCAGCAGCGTCTGTTGAGAAAGCAAAGTCTGGACACCCTGGCGGTGCAATGGGTGGTGCGGATTTTATCAACGTACTCTATTCAGAATATCTCCAGTATGATCCAGAGAACCCAGAGTGGGTTGGCCGTGACCGTTTCTTCCTTGATCCTGGTCACATGGCTCCTATGCTTTACGCACAGTTATGTCTTGCTGGTAAATTTACCCTTGATGAACTTGCACAACTTCGTCAGTGGGGTTCTCCTACAACAGGACATCCAGAGTTTGAGATTGCACGTGGTATAGCAAATACCTCAGGTCCACTTGGTCAGGGACACGTCTTCGCCATTGGTGCTGCTATTGCTGCCAAGTTCCTTGCTGCACATACAGGCAATCCAACCTTTGAGAAAGAGACTATCTATGCCTATATCTCTGATGGTGGCATAGAGGAAGAAATCTCACAGGGTGGTGCACGTGTAGCTTCTGTACTTGGACTTGATAACTTAATCATGTTCTATGACTCAAATGACATACAGTTATCTACTGAGACTAAGGATGTGCTTAATGAAGACACCGCAGCCAAGTATCGCGCGCTCGGTTGGTATGTAATAGAGATTAATGGTAATGATGCCGCTCAGATACGTAAGGCCATAGAGGAGGCAAAGGCCGTTAAAGGTCAGCCAGCCCTCATTATTGGCAAGTGTATTATGGGTAAGGGAGCAGTGAAGGCTGATGGTACATCATACGAGGCAGACTGCAAGACCCACGGTGCGCCACTCGGCGGAGATGCTTTTATCAATACCGTTAAGAACCTCGGTGGTGACCCGGAAAAACCGTTCC
>CALYTD010000166.1 GCA_945486445.1 uncultured Prevotellaceae bacterium | reverse complement strand
ATTTATCATTATCATACTGTCCGCCGTGTGCCTTATGTCTGCTGTGGCAGGCAATTATCCGTATGTAACCATTTCTTTTGATGCTGCCGACAGTAGTGATGAAACCCAGACTAATGTACAGACCTTTACCGGCTCCGCGCCCATTAACGCCACTTTCCGTTTCGAGACGCATGACGCGGAGGACTGGACCTTTACCTATGAGTGGCGTTTCTGCCATGAGGGCGGGTCTCTTGACGAACCGTATATGGTGCGTTATGAAGAGTCACCGCAGGTTACTTTCACGCAGGCGGGCACTGACAGCATAGCTCTTTATGCCGTGTTCAGACGTGAGGGCAGCCCTGATGTGGAGTTCAAAAGCCTGTATTGGCACGACAGGACACAGGTAACGCCGCTCACGATACTCGCAAGTGAGAGCGTACTGACGTTCCCCAACGCCTTCTCGCCTAACGGTGACGGTATCAATGACTACTTCAAGCCCAAGACCTATGAGTCTATCGTTGATTTCCATGCCACCATCTATAGCCGTTGGGGGCAGAAAATATATGAGTGGGACGATGTGAAGGCCGATGGTTGGGACGGTAAGTTCCACGGTAAGGACGTGAAACAGGGCGTGTATTACATACAGGTGAAGGCGCGGGGAGCCGACGGAAGGGAGTTCCTGATAAAGAAAGACGTGAACCTTTTGCGTGGATATACCGAAGTTGACACCACCACCTCATCATCAACCGTTGGCAACTGATATGCGCACGGAGACAGGAAAGACGGAGAAGCACATACGCAGACTGTTTCATAAGGGCTGTGTAGAGTACGGCCTTTTGGCTGACGGCGACAAGATTCTCGTGGCCTTGTCAGGCGGAAAAGACTCCCTCTGCCTGCTGCGTATGCTGGCACAGCAGAGCCGGTTGCACCGTCCGGCAATACGGGTGGAGGCAGCGCACGTCATAATGGACAACATACCCTATGAGACCGACCGCTCTTATCTCGTGCGTTTCTGTGAGGAACAGGGCGTAAGGCTGCACCTGTTACATTCTTCTTTCGACGAGACCACAGACCGCAGGCGCACAAGGTGCTTCCTCTGTTCATGGAATCGCCGCAAGACCTTGTTCTCCTTTGCCTCAGAACACGGGTTCAACAAGGTAGCGTTAGGCCATCATCAGGACGACATTATCATCACCCTGCTGATGAACCAGACCTTTGAAGGCTCGATGCAGACCATGCCGCCGAGGCTGAAGATGAACCACTACCCACTGGAGATAATACGCCCCCTGTGCCTTGTGCATGAAGATATGATAGCCACCCTTGCCGCGGAACTCGGATTTGAGAAGCAGAAGACACCCTGTCCATATGAGACTGTGACACATCGTAGCACCATGACGCAGGTATTCCGACAGTTGGAGGCAATAAACCCCGAAGCCCGCCACAGCCTGTGGAGCGCAATGAAGAACGTGCATCACGACCTGCTGCCATGACCTGCCACCAACGGTTCTTAACATAAAAACAGCAACATTTAACCCAAAAATATATAACAATGGAACTTATACCAAGTTTTGCTGTGGATCATACAGACCTGATGCCCGGCATATACATCTCCCGTCAAGACACCGTGGGCGATGAAGTAATAACCACTTACGACATACGCATGACCGCTCCCAACCGAGAGCCAGCCTTGGCACCATCTGCCATACACACCATCGAGCATATTGTGGCAACCTATCTGCGTAATGATGCAGAGTGGAAGGACCGCATAATATATTGGGGCCCTATGGGTTGTCTCACTGGCAACTACCTCATAATAAAGGGGATGGCACCATGTCAGCAGATACGTGACCTCATGCTGCGTGCGTTCCGCTATGTGGCAGACTATGAAGACGAGGTGCCCGGCACGACGCCAGCCACCTGTGGCAACTGCCTGTTGCACGACCTGCCAATGGCCAAGTACGAGGCGAAGCGCTACATCCACCGCCTTGAAACAGCCTTCGTATGCGAATACCCAGGCGTGGAACGTCCAACAGACGTAAACGGAATGCAGTTCTTCGACGCCTGACACCCCAACGCCTTGCGAAATGATGCTGATCACATCCTAATCAGCACCATTTCGCGTTGTAATCAGCACCTTTTTACCTATATATTGCTGATTCCCCACCGCCTTGCAGAGACGAGAATTCACCTCGTCTCAATACCGCGCGCATCGTAATGCGGCAGCGGAGACGATGTGATACATAGTCTCTACATGCGGGCAACAATCTCCTTTACACCACCTTCTATGGCACATAGAATAGCCGCAGTTATTGTAGTGTCAGAAAACGGGTGCGTATTCCTCGCCAACCGGTGACGTGTTACATGATAACATACGATTATTATGTTATATATTTACCACAACTTCAATATAAGCAATTAACCCACCTCTCTTTTGTTAATGTTTGGTAAGTATGGGAAAATAAACAGTTTTACCTGCGGTGGTGACGGAAATAAGTGTTAACTTTGCCCACAGAAACGTAACAGAAGAAGATGAGGAAGTCAACAATATGGGCGATAGCCATCATAATGGGAATGTCATTCGTCGGGTTGCTATGGATACAAGTATCGTACATCGAGGAGATGGCGAAGATGAAAAGAGAGCAATTTGACGAGTCAGTGACGCGAGCCTTGTATCAAGCCTCACGTAATCTCGAACTGAACGAGACGCTGCGCTTCCTTGAAAAAGACGTGAACGAGACGGAACGCAAGGCTTTCAGCACCGTGACAGAAACCAAGAATGACAACTATGGCGGTGCGGTACAACGGTCACACCAATACTCCGTTGCAGGAGATGACGGCACGATATACTCCTCCTTCGAGTTGCGCACCATATCACTGAGCCCGCAGAAGATGCAGAAAGGACTGCTGGTGAAGTCAGACAAGAGCGCAATCTCAGATGCACAAAAGAGCATGCAGCAGATAGTACGTAACAGATACGTATATCAAAAAGCCCTGCTTGACGAGGTGGTATATAGCATACTCTACACCGCCAGCGAGAAACCCCTGCGTGACAGGATAAACTTCAAGCAGTTGGATCAGGACATACGTAGCGAACTGTTGAACAACGGAATAGATATGCAGTATCACTTCAGCGTGCAGGCAAGCGACGGACGGGAGGTATATCGCTGCCCGGACTACACTGACGAGGGAAAAGACATAACCTACTCGCAGATACTCTTTCGCAACGACCCTACCGCAAAGACAGGTACTGTGACCGTACACTTCCCAGACATAAACAGTTATATCTACTCCAGCGTACACTTTATGATACCAGCACTGGTGTTCACAGGAGTACTGCTCGTGACCTTCCTCTTTACGATAGTCGTGATATTCCGGCAGAAAAGATTCTCAGAAATGCGCAATGACTTCATCAATAACATGACGCATGAACTGAAAACACCAATCTCAAGCATATCACTCGCCTCGCAAATGCTCAACGACCAGAGCGTGAAGAAAAGCGAACAAATGATAACTCACCTCGGAGGCGTGATAAATGATGAAAGCAAACGCCTGCGATTCCTTGTGGAAAAAGTGTTGCAGATGTCAATGTTCGACAAGAAAAAATCTATCTTCAAAATGCGAGAACTCGACATAAACGAGCTCGTAGAGGGCATAGCCAACTCCTTTACACTAAGAGTAGAACATACAGGAGGCCACGTATATACCGAGGTGGAGGCCGTAAACTCGTCAGTATTCGTAGAAGAAGTACATTTCAGCAACGCCATATTCAACCTTATGGACAACGCAGTAAAATACTGCAAGCCCGATGAACCCCTCAGCATCTACCTACGAACATGGAACCCCTCGGCCGAGAAAGTAAGCATATCCATAAGAGATACAGGCATAGCAATAAAGAAAGATAACCTGAAAAAAATCTTTGAGCGGTTCTATCGAGTGCATAC
>CALYTD010000165.1 GCA_945486445.1 uncultured Prevotellaceae bacterium | reverse complement strand
CCCTGATGTTCAACAAACTTGGTGCTGATACAGGTTTCGACTCCATAGGCGAGTTCACTACTGCTAAGGCTATGAGTCACTTCCTTGACGAACTCAACATGGAAGGAAAACTGACAAAGACTATTCTCTATAACCTCAACCCCTGTGCAAACGAGGTTATCGCCACGATGCTCGGTAACTTCCAGGACGGTTCTTGCCCAGGTAAGATTCAGTGGGGTTCTGGCTGGTGGTTCCTTGATCAGAAGGACGGCATGGAGAAGCAGATGAACGCACTATCACTGCTCGGTCTGCTCTCACGCTTCGTAGGTATGTTGACTGATTCACGCTCTTTCCTCTCATACCCACGCCATGAATATTTCCGCCGCACACTGTGTAACCTCATTGGTAAGGACATAGAGAATGGCCTCATTCCATTTACTGGTTATGAAGAACAGCGCGTGCGTCAGATGATAGAAGATATATGCTATAACAACGCAAAGAATTACTTTAACTTCTAAAAAAGCGCTCACAATACGCTTGCAGAAGATGCAATCAGCAGGCTCGTCGGGAGAAAATACCGACGAGCCTGTTTGCGTATATATGCTCATTCTTCCTATGTCTTATACTTTTCGATTTTGTATCGTGTTACAAATATTTATGTCCAACGAACCAATCCCCTTGTTTTTTGTGGAGGAAAAGCGGGTCAAAGAATAAAAAAACATTTGTCATAAACTAATAAGTAAATACATATTTTCAAAAAACACTATTGCAATCAGCCTTTTTCTAAAAAGTAATCAGTACCTCTTAACAATGTAATCAGCACCTGTTTATACGGTAATTAGTACCTTTTTACGCACTAATCAGCACCAAATTACAGAGAAAAAGATAAAAAGTGTCAGAAAAATTTGGTCATTCCAAAAAAAATAACTAACTTTGCATCGCATTTGAAAAACGGGAGACTTCCCAAGCAAATGTTCCGGGGTGTAGCGCAGTTGGTAGCGTTCCTGGTTTGGGACCAGGCTGTCGCAGGTTCGAGTCCTGTCACCCCGACAGACGAAGAAGGAAGCATCGAGGATTTTCGGTGCTTCCTTTTGTGTTTTGAACAAACTAAAAAACAATAAGCTTATGAAACTGAACATTGCAGTTCTGGCCGGTGACGGTATCGGACCAGAGATTATGGAACAGGGTGTGGCAGTAATGTCTGCTGTGGCAGAGAAGTTCGGTCACGAGATAACCTACAAGGAAGCACTCTGCGGTGCGCACGCCATAGACGAGGTAGGTGACCCCTTCCCCGAGGAAACATATCAGGCATGTGAAGCAGCAGACGCTGTGCTCTTCGCTTCTGTCGGTGACCCTAAGTTCGATAACAACCCCTCAGCCAAGGTTCGTCCAGAGCAAGGTCTCCTTGCCATGCGTAAGAAACTCGGCCTTTTTGCAAATATTCGTCCCGTAACCACCTTCGACTGCCTTGTACACAAGTCACCGTTGAAGGATGAAATAGTACGCGGCGCAGACTTTATCTGCATACGTGAACTCACTGGCGGAATGTATTTCGGCGAGAAACAGGAGCCTGCCATGAACGATGCCATAGGCACAGAGGACGCTCTTGACACAAACTATTACTCACGTCCAGAGGTGGAACGCATCCTTAAAGTAGCGTATCAGTACGCACGTCAGCGCCGTAAGCACCTCACGGTTGTAGATAAAGCCAATGTCCTTGCATCATCACGCCTGTGGCGAAAGGTAGCACAGGAGATGGCACCGCAATACCCTGACGTGACAACAGACTATATGTATGTAGATAATGCAGCCATGCGTATGATACAAGAACCTAAGTTCTTTGACGTGATGGTGACCGAAAATACATTCGGTGACATACTTACCGATGAGGGATCATGTATTACTGGCTCTATGGGTCTGTTGCCATCAGCGTCAACAGGAACATCAACACCAGTGTTTGAGCCTATCCATGGTTCATGGCCGCAGGGCAAAGGGCTTAACATAGCCAACCCACTTGCACAGATACTATCCGTTGCCATGCTTTATGAATACTTCGATCTCAAGGAGGAGGGAGCACTGATACGCAAGGCAGTGGACGCATCACTCGACCAGAATGTACGCACACCTGAGATTCAGGTGGAAGGAGGAGCCAAGTATGGCACCAAAGAAGTCGGCGCATGGATTGTTGACTTCATTAAGAAGGCGTAACACCGTATAAATGAACAAGGTAATTATACTATTCACGCTACTCATGCAGACTATGGCCACAAGCGCCCAACAGTCGCAAGAGTGGCGTGATTCCGTCTCTGTACTGTCAGCACAGATAGAAAGAAATCCACGTAATATCCAACTCAGGTTAAAGAAAGCAGCCTACAACATAGAGTTGGGACAGTGGCAGTATGCCCTTGACGAGTATAGCAACGTACTTGATTTGGACTCTAAAAACCTGACAGCACTATACTATCGTGGCTTTGTCAACCACCATCTGGGCAGATATAGTTTCGCAAGGCAGGACTATGAGGCCGTTCTAAGCATTACACCCTATGACATACACTCCATGATGGGGCTTATATTAACAAACCTTGCTGACAACCATGTGACACAAGCCTTTGACGATGCAAACCGCCTTGTGGGATATATTCCAACCAATGCCGAGGCATACGCCATAAGGGCGGAGGTGGAAATGAAACTACAAATGGCAGAAGCTGCCATACTTGACATTGAAAAAGCAATAGAGATAGAGGACGCAGTGGTAAGGCAAAAGTACCCTATCACTGTTGATGACAATATGACCAGTTACCAGCTCACAGTGTTTTCGCTGTATATGGCAAAAGGAAATAAACGCAAGGCACGGCAAGCCCTTGACTATCTTGTCACTAATGGATTGTCAAAAGCATATCTTACAGACTATTACGACCAGGTGACAAAGACAAAATAATCCACCTTAAACATAATAACACTGTAACAAAGTGTAAGAACTTATATTTAATGTAAGCATTAATAAAAGAGGAATAAGCAATTATTCTCATGCTCATATAGCAAAGAATAAATGCTTATTCCTTTCGCGTTATAGTGATATGTGCGTTGGGTAACCAGTTAACCCTTACAGTCCCAGCCTCTTTCTAATATCTTTTGGTAGTGCGTTCTTGTTTACAAGGAAGTCCATTGTCTTGGCAACAATGAAGTTTTTGGTCATGTACCATATACCTTTGTAGTTCCCTGTCTCGCCCCATGAGTTCTTGACCATGTAATATTCGCGGCCATTTTGGTCTTTCGCTATGCCGTATATCTGCATACCGTGGTCATCAGTGAGTTGCCAATTGTCAAACTCTGTCTGCCTCTGTTGCTGCGAAGGTGTAAGTTCTGGCACGTTAACACCGAGTTTTTGTATCTTCTCTTTCTTCTCTCCAGAGGACAGTTTTAACCATTTTGCCATATCCGTTCCGCTCATATCACGTGCTTTTGTATCGTCTGCAAGCACTGCGAGGCCGTCTCGTGTGAACCCATCCTCTGACACATCACCTCCCCATGCCACGGTATAACCTTCCATTATGGCGTGGTCTATGATGCGTGCGAGGTCCTCAATGGGTACGTTCCACGACATACCTTGTCGCCAGTTGTCCTGTACCTCCACTGGGAATTCAGTCCAGAAAGGGTGGTGTGTGTATGACGTTATTGATACATAGTCATCCCAGTTGAGGCCAAGACTTTGGGCAAAAGTATGTGGGGTGTATGTCTTTCCTTCATAAACAAAGGTCTCAGGTACCTTACCTATATAAGCGTCAATGATACCTTGCAGTCCATTTTGCCATGCGGGGGATAGTTTTTTCAGCGTAGAAGTGGCGAGAGCCTTTACGTATGGTGGCATGACAAGGAAGAATTCAGAGAAATTATTGAGTGTGTCACCATACATAGTACCAGGCAGTGGCATGGCATCTTCTGGGCA
>CALYTD010000164.1 GCA_945486445.1 uncultured Prevotellaceae bacterium | reverse complement strand
AGAACGAGAGCGTGGGCACCCTGCTGAAATACGCCGGGGGCTACGAGAGCGATGCATATACAAAGAGCATACGCATAGTACGCAAGAATGGCGTAAAGCGTTCTGTATATAACGTAGGCGAGTTTGACATGAGTTCTTTCAAAGTGGCAGACGGCGACGAGGTAAGCGTTGACTCTATTCTCGACCGCTTTGAAAACATGGTGGAGGTGAAAGGTGCAGTATTCCGTCCGGGAATGTACCAGTTGGGCGGCGGACTGACAACAGTACGCGGATTGCTGGAACAGTGTGACGGAGTGACCGAGGATGCTTTCACCGCACGTGGCGTGATGCACCGCATGAACGCTGACCGCACACTGAAAGTGATAAGCGTTGACGTAGAGGGAATACTGAATGGCACGACACCTGACATGCCATTGCAGAACGAGGACGTGCTTTTCATTCCCACAAAGACAGAGAACCAGACCGAGCGCACCATAACAATACACGGCGAGGTGCAGTACCCTGGCATATACCGCTATGCGGACAACGAGACATTGGAGGACTTCGTGCTGCAAGCCGGCGGACTGAAAGAGACGGCATCAACAGTGAAGGTGGATGTATCACGACGCATCTATGACGCCAAGGCCACGACAACGGACTCACTGATAGCCAAGACATACAGTTTCGCCTTAAAGGACGGCTTTGTGGTTGACGGCGAACAGGGCTTTGTACTGCAACCATTTGACGAGGTATATGTAAGACGCAGCCCCGGATACAGGACGCAGCAGAACGTGACCGTGGAGGGAGAGGTAAACTTCCCTGGTGCCTACACACTGACAAAGCGTGAGACACGTCTCTCTGATGTGATAAAGGCGGCAGGCGGGACAAACGCCACAGCATACATAAAGGGAGCGAGACTGGAACGCAAGATAACGGATGAGGAACGTCTGCGGATGCAACAGGTGCTGAAGATGGCACAAAGCAAAAGTGATGAGAAAGACTCCATCAACACACAAAAGTTGGATCTGGGCACGACATACTACGTAGGCATACAGTTAGACAAGGCACTGGCTAACCCAGGAGGAGACGACGACCTTGTACTACGTGAAGGCGACCGTATCATCGTACCAGAATATACCAACACGGTAAAGATAAGTGGAGAGGTGCTGTACCCAAACACCGTGGCATACAAGAAAGGCGAGAAAGCCAAGTACTACATCAACAAAGCCGGCGGATTCGGACAGCGTGCAAAGAAAAGCCATACATACATAGTGCACATGAACGGTACGGTTAACCAAATGGGTAAGGGCGACAAGCCTACCCCTGGATCGGAGATTATTGTCCCGACAAAGCCGAAGACGGATGCGGCACAGTTGTCACAGTGGCTCGCAATAGGCACATCAACGGCTTCAATCGCAACAATGATAGCAACAATAGCTAATCTCGTCAAGTAGTTATTTAGTGGTTTAGTTGTTTAGTTGTTTGGTGGTTTAGTTATATGCTATCAACGAGCCAAACAACCAAACAACTAAATAACCAAACAACTAAACAACCAAACAACTAAACAACCAAACAACCAAACAACCACAATGAAAATAGCAGTAGCAGGAACAGGATATGTAGGTCTAAGCATGGCCACACTCTTGGCACAGCATCACGAAGTGACGGCTGTTGACATAATACCCGAAAAGGTAGAGAAGATAAACAAGCGCATATCTCCCATACAGGACGAATACATAGAGAAATACTTTGCAGAGAAGGAACTGAACCTCACTGCAACCCTTGACGGTGCAGCGGCCTACAAGGATGCAGACTTCGTAATCATTGCCGCACCAACAAACTATGACCCTGTAACAAACTACTTTGACACCCACCACATAGAAGACGTGATAGACCTTGTGCTGAGCACAGGCTCAACAGCCACGATGATTATTAAATCAACAATCCCCGTAGGCTATACACGCTCGCTATATGTAAAATACGCCCAGAAGTTCAAGGCTGAAGGCAAGGATACATCACAGAAACTGCGTCTGCTGTTTTCACCGGAGTTCCTGCGCGAGAGCAAGGCGCTGTATGACAACCTCTACCCCTCACGCATAATAGTGGGCTACCCGAAATTGATAAACGATAACGAATATAATGCGGAGAACGAAGCAATAAAGGCCATTGCCGGCAATCACCTTGAAGATGCCGCACACACATTCGCCGCACTGTTACAGGAGGGAGCAATAAAGGAGAACATAGACGTGCTGTTCATGGGCATGAAGGAAGCAGAGGCCGTGAAACTCTTTGCCAACACATACCTCGCACTTCGCGTATCATATTTTAATGAACTTGACACCTACGCAGAAGTAAAAGGCCTTGACACGCAGGCCATAATACGCGGCGTTGGACTGGATCCAAGAATAGGCACACACTATAACAACCCCTCTTTTGGCTACGGCGGCTACTGTCTGCCGAAAGACACTAAGCAGTTGCTGGCTAACTATCGTGACGTACCGCAGAACATGATGACAGCCATAGTAGAGTCAAACCGTACCCGCAAGGACTACATAGCAGATGCCGTATTAAAGAAAGCAGGATATTACGCTTACAGTTCCAACAACCAATATGGCACAACCGAAAGCGAGAACACACCTGTGATAGGTGTCTATCGTCTGACGATGAAATCAAATTCAGACAACTTCCGCCAATCTGCCATACAAGGCATAATGAAAAGAATAAAGGCGAAAGGAGCCACAGTGATAATATACGAACCAACCTTGGAGGACGGCTCCACATTCTTCGGATCAAAGATTATCAACGACATAGTGGAGTTCAAGAAGCAGAGTGACGCCATCATTGCCAACCGCTATGACACCGTCCTCGATGATGTGATTAGTAAAGTATATACACGCGACATATTCAGAAGAGACTGACCTAAACAAAACAACTGATGGACAACAAAGACGTAATAGACCTTGGGCAAGTATGCAAAACTATATGGGCAAAGAAAAAGGTTTTCCTATATGTATGGCCAATAGTGTTTGCTCTTTCGTGTTTATGGGTGTTGCCACAACCCAGATACTATAATTGCAGCGTTTCTCTGGCACCAGAGACAGTAGGAGAAGACGTTGCAGGAGGACTTTCATCCATAGCCTCATCATTCGGCTTCAATCTTGGCGGCAGTGGCACTGATGCCATATATCCAATGCTATACCCAGACCTTATGGAATCAAACGAATTCATAGTCGGGCTTATGGATATAAAGGTAAAGACCGACGATGGCAGCATAAACACCGACTATTACACTTATCTGACCAAACATCAGAAGAAGAACTGGCTGACACAACCATTCAAGAAAGCAGCAAGCGCAATAAAAGGACTTTTTACGTCCAAGCCAAAGTCAGGGCCAAGCAAAAACAAGAAACTAAATCCCTTTATGCTTTCCGAATTTGACTACAACCTTGTAGAAAGCGTAAAAGGCAAAATAACCTGTAATGTTGACAAGAAAACAGACGTCATAAGTATTACAGTAAAAGACCAAGACAGGCTCGTCAGCGCAACACTTGCCGACTCAGTGCGCCAACATCTTCAAGAGTTTATCATCAACTACCGCACCAGCAAGGCTCGCCTTGACGTGAATCACTACCAACATCTTGCCGACAGTGCCAAGAAAGAATATGACGACGCAGTGGCACAGTACAGTGAATACTGTGACCTTAACCAAGACATCATACTGCAAACCGCTATATCTAAACGTGACAAACTGGAAAGTGATATGCAGTTGAAGTACAACACCTACACCGCCATGTGTACTCAACTGGAAGCAATGAAGGCAAAGTTACAGGAACGCACACCAGCCTTCACTACACTGAAGAACGCCACTGTCCCAATCAAGCCAGCAGGCCCTAAGAGGATGTTGTTTGTGATAGGCATGTTACTACTATCGACAATAGTAACAAGCCTC
>CALYTD010000163.1 GCA_945486445.1 uncultured Prevotellaceae bacterium | reverse complement strand
GCCGTAAAGGAGACAGCGATGCCCGACTTTGTCGTCTATCGCCCCAAGGACCTATTGCATGCCCATGCCCGCTGCGGGGCTCTGCCCGTCCTGCTATTTGGCAACGGCGGTTGTGCAGACACCAGTGTGGGCTACGAGCGGATGCTCAACGAGGTTGCTTCTCACGGCTATATTGTTGTAGCCATAGGTGAAATGCAGAATCAACTGAACGATCGTCCAACAGGACAGACGGAGTCTTCGGAACTGATACGCGGTCTGGAGTTAATGCTTCAGTTGAACCGCACAAAGGGTACAGAATATTATCATTTCATCGACACCACACGCATTGCTGCCGCGGGGCATTCCTGCGGTGGCGCACAAGTACTATTTAATGCTGGTGATCCACGGTTAAAAACCTGCCTGATACTCAATGCAGGTATGGGAGACATGGAGATGGCAGGAGCCAGTAGAGTTTCCCTGTCACAATTGCATACACCTACTTTATATATAGTGGGAGGTCCAAGCGATGTTGCATACAATAATGCGCAAAAGGATTATGACCGCATAAGCCACGTACCTGTTTGTCTTGCCAACCACCCGGCCTCAGGACACGGCGGTACCTACCATGACAAATATGGTGGCGACTATGGCCGTATGGTTCTCGACTGGCTCGATTGGCAGTTACGTGGCAAAAAGGAGAAAGCAGACATCTTCCTGAGAGGTACATTGAAAGACTATCATGGTTGGGAAGTGAAAGCCAAGAATTTCAAGCAACGTCCAGGAAAATTCCTGTCGCTGACTATGCCCTGCCGATTATTGAATGGCATTACCGAACGCGACTATTCCATCTATCTGCCGGGCAGTTACGAATGTGACTCGCTACGCACATACCCTGTGCTCTACCTGATGCACGGCGGTGGCGGCTCCCATACAGATTACGAGCGTTTCCACCATCTTTCACAGACGACAGACAGTCTAATAGACGCCGGTATCATCAAGGACATGATTATCGTCTGTGCAGAGGGGAATCAAGGAAACATGATATATTTCAACACCATAAAAGGCAAACTCGGTGCACCAGACTGGCAGTATGAAGACTATTTTTTTTCAAGAACTTATCCCCTACATTGAGAAGAATTATCGCGTAAGAAGCGACAAGGGCGGACGTGCCATCGCCGGTTTCTCTATGGGTGGAGGTGCTGCCACAGTCTATGGGGTACACCACCCGGAGAAGTTCTCTATGGTTTATAATATCTCAGGATACTTGCGCCGCCAGCCTCTTGACTTTCTGAAGAAAGACCCATCAGCAAAATGGAGGCAAGAAGTCATAGCCGATAATGACCCCGTCACTGCCATAGAGAACGGCAGTGAGACAGAGGTGAAAGCATGGAGACAAGTGGATTGGAAGATTTGCGTGGGTGACCAGGATTTTACACTTGTCGGCAATATGGATCTGGCAAAAGCTTTACGTCAGAAGGGCATTCCTTTCTCAATGTTTATTGACAAAGGAGATCATAACACCCATTGGGTGCAACCTGCTCTTGAGGATGCCATCAAACGAGCCGACAAGAATTTTGAAAGCCTCTGGATAGAAAATGGCAGCAGACAAATCTATGGCATCATTAGCAAGCCGCAATACACAGGTCGTAAACAGCCCGTGGTTATCATTGCCCACGGTTTCAACGGCACCCATGCCTATGGACGTACTTATTTCAATACCCTAAACAATCTCGGCTACCAATGTTATGCATTCGACTTTCCCTGTGGTTCCCTAAACAGCCGTAGCGACCCAAACACGATGAACATGTCCGTTCTTGACGAGCAGAGCGATATGGAAGCCATCGTCCGTTATTTCCAGCAGCAACCTGATGTTGACGCAGAAAAGATTGTGCTAATTGGCGAAAGCCAAGGCGGATTCGTCTCTGCCATGACAGCCGCCAACATCCCCCAGAGTATAGAAAAACTCATTCTCGTGTTCCCTGCTCTTTGCATCCCCGATAATTGGAACACACGTTATCCTAAGTTGACAGACATTCCTGACACAACCCACTTGTGGAACGTGCCGTTGGGGCGCAGTTTCTTCATGGAACTACGCGACATTGACGTATTTAAGACTATCAGGAAATTTCGCAAACCCGTACTCCTGATTCAGGGCGATGCCGATACTGTGGTATCACTTGATACCTCTCAACGTGCCGTAAAACTATACAAGGATGCACGTCTTTACATCATCCCTGGTGCCGGTCATGGTTTCAAACCCGAGGAGCAACGGTTATCGTTGGAACAAATCAAATCATTCCTGAAATAAATTAAGGATGACAGCCTTACCCATGATGGTCTCCCCCACTAACACTATGACGTTATGCCTCTTGCCCCATAAAGCCAGCGGTTATGGGGCAACAGACATACTGCCACAGAACTGTGTGGGTGGCACGCCAAACATTGCACGAAAGCATCGACTAAAATAACTGACAGAAGAGAAACCTGTGGCATAACTAATCTCGGTGACGTTCATACGGCCTTCACGCAACAGTTCTGCAGCACGATGCAGGCGAATTGTGCGCATAAACTCAGTGGGGGTATGACCAGTTGCAGATTGTATCTTACGGTAGAATGTCATGCGGCTCATACGCATATCGCTGCTCAACTGTTCTACTGTATAGCCTTCATCGCTCATGTGAGCCTCAACCTGCGCAATAGCACTCTGCAACCATTCAATCTCTGGTTTGGCAGCGGACAGTTGCCCCGCATTATTTTTTTGAACAGTTGTCCCAGTTCGACAGACATCATTCTTCATCTGTCGTATGAACCGTTGACGCTGTCGGCGCAAAATCAAGACATAGCAGACAAGTGCCGACAGAGCAAGCAGAGACATGGCCTGCACCCACCATATCCATACGGGCAAATGTTCGGATATTTTGTCACGCATTGGCTGAGTCCATCGCCGACACGGTGCTGTCTCCTGTAACTCTATCATGTAGATACCATCACTTTCACAACTTTGCTGTCGCAGTGTCTTGCGTACAGTGTCATATACCCTAACGTATCGGTCGCTCAACAGAACAATTCTTCCTGCACTGTCCATAGACATAGCTGTTACACCGTCACCATATTCATTAGAACCGTATTTGTCCATCTCAATCTTACCATCACTATATCTATACAGATGTCCAAAGATAGTAGCAAGCCACAGGGTTCCATCGGGAGTAAAGACCATTGCCGACACGTCTTTGGTGTCACTTATTACAACCTCCTTACCGCCTTGTCTTTTGTGACGGATGTCTTTGCCTGTACTAAACCATAAATCTCCGCTCCTGCTGACAGCCAAAGCCGTAGGTTGTGCCGACAGGTGTCTGGCAAGGCGTATAGAGTCGGCAACTTCCTTGGTTAGGATGATGCCGTCAAACCAGCATTTCTGCTTATCACTACTCAATGCATAGCACTCCCCAAAGCCGTCAGACACCAGATAACGACCTTGGTTGTCATTCATAACACGCTTGAAGCCAATGCTATCAGGCCACCCTGTTCCTATCTGCACGAACTTGTCCCCTTCAAGGCGCAGCGTCCCACCTTCCCACTGCGTACACAACAGTCGCCCTTGCGGATCTTCATACAGACGGAATATGTATTTATCACCGGCGTTCAGTATCCTTAGCAATTTTCCATCGGACGAATATTCATAAACTTTCTTATTGGCTGTCAGCCACCAATGTCCATTGCTTGTCACTATAATGTCATCCACACGTTTGTCATCCACTTCCGTAAGGCGACTGATATTATAATCATTTTTGTCAAGTAAATTTGCTCCATGGGTGGTACCGATAACAATTCTATTTCCTGCCTCCGCCAGGCATAGCACAGTATTACTACCCAACAAGTCAGGATGTTCTGCGTCGGAGCGGCATACGTCCACCTGTCGTCCGTCATCGCGACAAACCCCACCACCATCAGTAGCAT
>CALYTD010000162.1 GCA_945486445.1 uncultured Prevotellaceae bacterium | reverse complement strand
ATGAACAAATCCGTCAGCCACATCATGTTCTTGCCCCATGAGAGGGTTATGCTCAGCACGGTGGCGGCAAGCAACGCCCACTTGATTGACCCCTTGACAATGAACAATCCCAGCACGAACAGCATCAGGACAAAGGCTCCCACATACACAGGGCCACTTGTTCCCGGCTGTTCTCCCCAGTACTGACCCAGCCCTTGGTATATCTGCATATATATGGGGTCGCCTTTTTCCTGTGCCGCCTTGCACTCGCTGACGGGCGACATGGACGAACCGCCCTTGGTGTTTGGCACAAGCAGTGTCCACGTCTCGTCTATTCCGTAACTCCACTGGGTGATATAACTGCGGTCAAGGCCGCTTGAGGTCTGGTCGGCGGTGTTCTTCTTCACCAGTTCACTCTTGCCGCGCATGGACTCCTTTTGGTATTCCCACGTGTGGTACAGGTTGGAGACGTTGGCCAATACGCCTAACAGTCCGCCGGCTATGCATACTGCCGACGCTGTGAGGAAGTGCCTGTAACGCCGCTCACGCACCGCATCGACAAGGAAACCTATGGCAAGGCAGAGGATGATAAGGAAGTAATAATACGTCATCTGCACGTGGTTGGCGTTTATCTCGAACGCCGTGAAGATGCCCGTGACAGCCAGTCCGGCGAGATATTTGCCGCGATAGGCGAGCAAGATGCCTGCTATCATCGGCGGAAGATACGCCAATGCCATGACCTTCCATATATGACCGGCGGCTATGATGATGAAGAAATAACTGCTGAAAGCCCATACCACCGCACCAAGCGTGGCGAGATACCAACGGAAGTCAAACGCGCGAAGCATTATGTAGAAGCCCAGAAGATAAGCAAAGACATACCACACGTTCTCTGGCAACCACAGGTGGTAGGCCTCCATCACGTTAGACAGGTCGCGGGCGGAGTAATAAGCTGGCGAGGTCTGGTACGTAGGCATGCCGGAGAAGGCGGAGTTCGTCCAGCGGGTAATGTCACCCGTCTTCTTGTTGTACTCTCCGCTCTCCTGGCCGAGGCCGCGACCGGCGGAGGAATCATGCCGGTAAAGGATGCGCCCCTCTATGTCGGCAGGGTAGAAATAGGCAAATGATATTGCGGCAAAGAGCAATACCACAAGCACGTCCGGTAAGAATTTCTTTAATGTGTTCACGTCTATGATAATATATTATGGTGTTAGTTCATGTCGTAACAGAGTGGGGGCAAGCCTCCTGTCATTACCCAAAAGACCTCCAAGCCAAAACCTCCAACCTTCAACCAGTATAATTTCTGACTGCAAAATTACAACTTTTTTTCCGAATAACAGCCCTTTTTCTCGCCTTTTTTCATCTGCCTGATTTATAGCGCGTTCCGCATCGTTCCGCAAACAGATGCTGGTTACCTGGTAATCAGCACCCTTTTACACAGTAAACAGCACCTATTCATAACATAATCAGCACCTTTTCGTAATATGATGTTTGCCAAGCCTGTTTGCCAACCACCTGGAAACACTCCTAAATGGTTGACTTATATCAAGAAAACCTCCTTGCGGAACGCTTATTTGTAGAAAAGTTTTGTACAACTAAAAGGATTGTAGTAATTTTGCAGCAAAATCAATGATGGGGAGGACTATGTGCATACTTGGAAACAGAGAAAGAGACGGTATGGTACAAAGGCTCACATCTTAAAAGCAAAGATAGTACTTAACAAATATCTTATTATTATTATTACAATGAAAAAGATTGCAATGTTTATCGCAGCTGCTGCCATCGCAGTATCTGCAAACGCTCAGAAGACTGTCGTAACAGCTTCTAAGGCTGGTGACAACATCTATGTTGGCGTTAATGGTGGTGCTACAACTTGGTTCACTGGCGACAACGCTTTCAGCGCATTCCAGCCAAACTTCGGCATCCGCGTAGGTAAGAACTTCACAACCGTTTTCGGTGTTGCACTTGACCTCGGCTCACAGATGAACGCTCACAAGCGCGACTGTGATTTCGGTAACAAGACTTTCTTCAACAACGTTGAGGCTAACCTCCTTGGTACCGCTAACCTGATGAACCTCTTTGCTGGTTACAAGGGTGAGCCACGCACATTCGAGATCATCGCACTCGGTGGTTTCGGCTGGACACACTCTTTTGGTGATTGTAGTCCGGCTAGGGATGCAGAAGGAAATGACGCTGTAAATACAAAGCTCGCTCTTGACTTCGCATACAACTTCGGTGGTGCAAAGCAGTGGCAGGCATACGTAGAGCCAGCTATCACATACCGCTCTACCGCGGCTGTTAACAACTTCAAGTATGACCTCAGAGACGCTGACTTCTCTCTGAAGGCTGGTGTTAACTACAAGTTCGGTTGCTCTAACGGCAAGCACAACTTCGCTATCGAGCAGCTCCGTGACCAGGCTGAGATCGACGGTTTGAACGCTAAGATTAACTCTCTGCGCTCTGACGTTGACGCTGCCAAGGCTGCTGCTGCCGCTAAGGACGCTAAGATTGCTGAGCTTCAGAAGGCTCTCACCGACTGCCAGAACAAGCCTGCTCCGGTTGTTGAGAAGAAGGCCGCTAACCTCCAGCCATCTGTTGTATTCGCACAGGGCAAGTCTGTTGTTGAGAAGAGCCAGCTCGCTAACATCGAGATGATAGCTAAGTACATGCAGAACAACAAGGACTCAAAGGTTAAGATCTCTGGCTATGCTTCACCAGAAGGCTCTAAGGAGTTCAACCAGAAGCTCTCTGAGAAGCGTGCTGAGGCTGTGAAGACTGTACTCGTTAAGAAGTATAAGATTGCTGCTGACCGCATCCAGACTGAGGGTCTTGGCGCAACTGACAAACTCTTCGACCAGGTTGAGTTCAACCGCGTAGCTCTCTTCAACGACACTACAAAGTAAATCATAACGGTTAAAAGAACCAATAAACAAAAGAAACCCCTTGGAGAATAATCTTCAAGGGGTTTCTTATATCATATACCAACAACAAAAATAATAACAAACAACCACCGCAACAACCACCACAACACACAATATGAGACGAATAATAGGAGTAGGAGAAACCGTGCTTGATATAATATTCCGCGATGACCAGCCCGTAAAAGCAGTGCCAGGAGGCTCTTCATTCAATGCAATCATATCAATAGGAAGAACAGGAACACCCTGCATTATGGCAACAGAAGTAGGTGATGACCACGTAGGAGACATCGTTACAAACTTCCTGAAAGACAACAACGTTGACACCTCATACGTGTTCAGAAGCAAAGGAACACAATCTCACATCTCACTCGCCTTCCTCGACAATAACAATGATGCACAATACCAGTTCTACAAGAACCACGCCGTGCTGACAATGCACAAGAAAATGCCAGACGTTAACAAAGGGGACGTGGTACTATTCGGCTCATATTTCGCCGTAAACCCCAACCTGAGAGAATACGTCAGCACATTCCTCAAAAAAGCAAAAGAACGTGGCGCAATACTATTCTATGACCTGAACTTCCGCGCTTCACACATAAAAGACCTGCCAGAAATAACAGAATACATACTGGAAAACATGAGACAGGCAAGCATTGTACGTGGCTCAGCAGAGGATTTCATGAACCTCTACAACTCAAAAGACGTGAACTACATATACAAAGAGCATATAGCACCATACTGCCCATGCTTCATTTATACCGATGCAGCAAACCCAATACAACTGAGAACACCCAACATAGCAGCATCATTCCCAACAAAAAACATCAAGACCATTAGCACCATAGGGGCTGGAGACAACTTCAACGCAGGATTCTGCCACGCCCTTATAAAAGAAAACGTGACGCAACCACAAAGTCTATGCAACATGACCGAGGAACAATGGAAGCCTCTTATCAACACAGGGCAGCGCTTCTCTGCCGCTGTTTGCCAGTCGCTGGACAACTATGTACCAAAGGATTTCATAGCCGACTGAAGCACCTTAGAACGCAAAAGACGCCCCGCGGAAATATTCCACA
>CALYTD010000161.1 GCA_945486445.1 uncultured Prevotellaceae bacterium | reverse complement strand
ATCCATAAGAGATACCGGCATAGGAATAAAGAAAGACAACCTGAAAAAAATCTTTGAGCGGTTCTATCGAGTGCATACCGGCAACCGACATGACGTAAAAGGCTTCGGATTAGGCCTGGCATACGTGAAGAAAGTGATAGATCAGCACAAAGGAACAATACACGTTGACTCCGAATACGGTAAGGGAACAACCTTCACTATCACCATAGACGTGGTAAACGAGAAGTAAAAAAAGAACATTATAAACCATTAAACAAACAAGATTATGGAAGAGAACCTGAAAATTCTTCTATGTGAAGACGATGAAAACCTGGGTATGCTCCTTCGCGAGTACTTACAAGCCAAAGGTTTTGAGACAGATCTTTGCGCCGACGGCGAGGCTGGTTACCGCTCATTCTTGAAGAATCCGTACGACATTTGCGTGCTGGACGTGATGATGCCAAAGAAAGATGGATTCCAACTCGCTACCGAAATAAGGCAGGCTAACGCAGAGATTCCAATCATTTTCCTCACTGCACGCCAGATGAAAGAGGACATCCTTGAAGGCTTTAAGATAGGAGCTGACGACTATATAACAAAACCTTTCTCTATGGAAGAGCTCGTCTTCCGTATAGAAGCCATACTGCGCAGAGTGCACGGAAAGAAAACTAAGGAGAGCACACAGTACCAGATAGGCCGCTTCTTGTTTGACACACAGAAGCAACTGCTTACCATTGGCGACAAGCAGACAAAGCTTACAACAAAGGAAAACGAACTACTCTCACTGCTGTGCAGTCACTCTAACGAGATACTCCAGCGCGACTTCGCCCTTAAAACGATATGGATTGACGACAATTACTTCAATGCTCGCTCCATGGACGTGTATATAACGAAGTTGCGCAAGCACCTGCGTGATGATGATCAGATAGAGATTATCAACATACACGGTAAGGGTTACAAACTCATTATCCCCAATCAGGAGGATAAATAATACGTCTCTCCGCTTGAAGTTATGCAGGCAATGATATTCGCCGCAGGCAAGGGAACCCGGTTGAAGCCCCTGACGGACGTCATACCGAAGGCCCTTGTGCCTGTGGGTGACAAGCCTTTGATACAGCATGTCATGGACTCTCTGTGGCGTTCGGGGGTGGATCACGTTGTAATCAACGTGCATCACCACGCCGGACAGATACGCAATTTCCTCGAACTTGCGCAAGGTCACTATCCGTTCACACTCTCAGTGTCAGACGAAACGGACGCCTTGCTGGAGACAGGAGGCGGTATTAAGAAGGCAATACCCTTGTTCCATGCTTCTGAAGAGCCAGTGTTGATACACAATGTTGACATTCTCAGCAATGTGAACCTTGCACAGTTCTACTCTGAAAGCAAGGGGAACGCCGCCACACTGCTTGTCTCTTACAGGCAGACACAGCGTTATCTGCTGTTTGATGACACCATGCACCTTGTGGGATGGACTAACATTGCAACGGGCGAGGTGCGCAGTCCCTATCCTGACATCGCCTCAATGACAGGCAACAAAGAAGCGGTGGCGGAGCGTTTTGCTGGCAGTATGTTTGCATTTTCAGGCATACACGCTTTCTCTCCGTTGCTCTTCCCGCTGATGGAACAATGGCCTGACCGCTTTCCCATCATGGATTTCTACCTCAAACACTGTGCGGAGGTGCGGATAAAAGGCGTGGTGAAGCGTGACATGAGGCTACTCGATGTGGGCAAACTCGACACGCTTGCCACTGCGGAGGAGTTTATTCAAAATATAAATAACGATTATGCAAAAGATAATAATACTTGATTTTGGTTCACAAACCACACAGCTTATAGGCAGACGTGTCAGGGAACTCGACACGTTCTGTGAGATAATGCCATACAACAAGTTCCCGAAGGACGACCCTTCGGTTATAGGTGTCATACTGAGTGGCTCGCCTTACTCTGTCCATGACCCCGAAGCCTTTAAGGTAGAACTGTCACAGTTCATGGGAAAGATACCCGTATTGGGCATTTGTTACGGTGCACAGTTCATCTCACACACGCTTGGCGGCAAGGTGGAGAAGGCCGACTCACGCGAATACGGGCGTGCAAACCTTGTGCAGTTTGATGCTACCAACCCTCTATTCCGTGGTTTTACCGAGAACTCACAGGTGTGGATGAGCCACGGCGACACTATCACTGCCATACCACAGGACTTCAAATGTATAGCGTCAACAGATAACGTTAAGTATGCAGCCTACGCCTCAGAGACGCAACCAGTGTGGGCGGTACAGTTCCATCCGGAGGTGTTCCACTCGCTGCAAGGCACACAGTTGCTCAGAAACTTCGTGGTTGACATCTGCGGTTCAAAGCAGGATTGGAGTGCAGACTCATTCGTAGAGACCACCGTTGCGGAACTGAAAGCGCAGATAGGAGATGATAAAGTCATTCTGGGACTGTCCGGTGGAGTTGACTCCAGCGTTGCAGCCGTGCTGCTAAACAAGGCTATCGGCAAGAACCTCACCTGTATATTCGTTGACCACGGTATGCTCCGCAAGAACGAGTTTCGCGATGTTATGCACGACTATGAATGTCTTGGACTTAATGTTATTGGCGTTGACGCATCAGAGAAATTCTTTGCTGACCTTGCAGGAGTCTCTGATCCAGAGCAGAAACGTAAGATAATAGGTCGCGACTTTGTAGAAGTGTTCAATGCAGAGGCAAAAAAACAGACTGGTGCCAAGTGGCTTGCACAGGGTACCATATACCCAGACCGCATAGAATCACTAAACATCACGGGTAAGGTTATCAAGAGCCACCACAACGTTGGCGGCCTGCCCAAGGAGATGAACCTTCAACTTTGCGAGCCCCTCAAATGGCTTTTCAAGGATGAGGTGCGTCGTGTAGGCCGCTCTATGGGTATGCCAGAGCATCTCATCACACGCCATCCGTTCCCCGGACCGGGCCTTGCGGTGCGCATACTTGGTGACATAACACCGGAGAAGGTGCGCATATTGCAGGACGCTGACGACATATATATCCGCGGACTGCGTGAGTATAAGACCAGACTATCAGGCGAAGAGGCACGCCGTGTGCTTGCGGCGGGCGTACCGGCAGATATGCAGAACGGCGAGATAGAGGTGAGCCTTTATGATCAGATATGGCAGGCGGGTACCATACTCCTCTCTACTGTCCGCTCCGTAGGTGTGATGGGAGATGAGAGAACATACGAACACCCCGTTGCCTTGCGTGCCGTTACCTCGACAGACGCTATGACAGCAGACTGGGCGCACCTGCCATACGACTTCATGGCAAAGGTGAGCAACGAGATAATAAACAAGGTGAAGGGTGTCAACCGCGTTTGTTATGACATCTCGTCAAAGCCACCAGCAACGATAGAGTGGGAATAGTCTCACGGACATATACATAAAGAACTGACAGAATCAGCCATCGGGAAAGTCATTCCCGATGGCTGATTTGTATTTAATGCGCTTTGATTTATGCAAATTTGAAATACAACTTCAAATTTGCATAAAATCAAATACTGCGGAAATTCAGCAACTGTATGTCCCCATTCGGTTCTTCCAACTCTCCGGTATAAACGATAGTCCTCTGCGTTATGTTCGCTTTTATCCAGTCCCCCGCCTTTTGCAGCGCTTTCGCAAAAGCCGGATTGTAAGTCATTGAGCTCTTTATCTCCAAGGCCTTCATTGCGTAAGCATTGCCTTGCAGTATGTCAATCTCGTTTTGGTTGGAGTCACGATAGAAATACAGGTCACTTTCCTTGCCCTCATTGAAGCGGCGTTTCAGAAGTTCCATCACAATAAGATTCTCAAACAAGTGGCCACGCATCCTGTTAAACGCCAGTTGTTCAGCACTTTCTATGCCAAGCAAACAACACGCAAGACCCGTGTCGCAGAAGTACATCTTAGGCGATTTCGTCAGTCGTTTACGGCTGTTCTCAAAGTAAGGCGGCATCAGAAACACTATGTATGAGGCTTGCAGAATGGACATCCACGACTGTATCGTTGA
>CALYTD010000160.1 GCA_945486445.1 uncultured Prevotellaceae bacterium | reverse complement strand
CTTCTATAACGGAGGGCAAACGGCTATCAACAGCCTTTTCCTTGTATATTGTTGCCTTTACGTTGGCATCGACGAGTCTCTCGCCACCACATTCTTCGGGCTATATATGCTGGCATTCCTCTTAGGCAGGTGGGTGGGAACACTGCTCATGGTCAAGGTGCGACCGCAGCGACTGCTATGCCTTTACGCCGTGATTAACATAATATTGTGTGCTGTAATAGCCGTTTGCGGAGGCTGGGCAGGCATCTACGCCATGCTGGGCGTGTCGTTCTTCATGTCTATCATGTACCCCACCCAGTTCTCACTTGCGGTTGAGGGCCTCGGAGACCAGACGAAAAGCGGTGCCGCATTCCTCGTGATGGCCATCGTTGGCAACGCTTGCCTGCCGCAGGTAACGGCATATTTCATGCACTCATACAGCGCGGCATACCAGATGGCGTACATCATACCAATGCTATGCTTTGCCGTATGCGCATGGTATGGGTGGAAAGGTTATGAGATTAAGCAATAACGGGCACAGGAATACGCCTGAACACAAAACGCTACTAACACTAACCATCATGGAAGAAGACAAGACAACCGGATACGCGCAAAGGCAGTATAACGGCAAGACAAAACGGTATTGCCAGACAATGGAACTGAAAGGCAACGAAGAGTTGGTCGCAAAATACATTGAGGCACACTCACATGAGCGCCATTGGAGGGAGATACGCGAGGGGATACGCGCCGTGGGCATCCTTGAGATGGAGATATACATCTTGGGCAACAGGCTGTTTATGATAGTCGAGACACCCGATGACTTCAACTGGGACGAGGCTATGGCCCGCCTTGCCACACTGCCACGGCAGCAGGAGTGGGAGCAATACGTGGCGCATTTCCAGCAGTGTTCCGCCGACGCCACGTCAGCAGAGAAGTGGCAGATGATGGAAAGGATGTTCTATCTGTACCCGGAGTCCAACTGACGGGAAAAAGGATAGCGACGGAATAGGAGTTTGTCACACACAAAATGTGTCTCCAACAAAATAACATGCAGCCTTGCAGCGTTATGTAAAAGGGTGCTGATTACAAGGCAATCAGGTGCTGACTACACAGTAAAGAGGTGCTGTTTACACCATAATCAGGTGCTGATTGCGAAACAAGAGTAACGATATAACAACCTAAACATCATTATATATGAAACAAATCATTGCATCTATGCTCATGATGGCAGCCTGCACGTCAGGCGCATTGGCACAAGAATACAAGGTGCCCGTCACTAACGAGAAGGAGAAGATGGCCGGGGGGCAGTACCAACCGCAGTGGGAGTCGCTAAAAAGACACAAGACTCCCGAATGGTTCCGCAACGCGAAGTTTGGCATTTGGGCACACTGGGGACCGCAATGCGTAGAGGGTTCAGGCGACTGGATGGCTCGCAGTATGTATCAAGAAGGGACATACGCCTACAAATACCATAAAGAACACTACGGACACCCGTCAGAGGTAGGGTTCAAAGACATACTCCCACTGTTCAAAGCAGAGAACTGGGACCCCGACAAACTGGTGGAGAGGTACAAGCGGCTGGGGGCACAATACTTCTTCGTGCTTGGCAACCACCACGACAATTTCGACCTCTGGGACTCACAATACCAGCCATGGAACGCCGTGAACATGGGTCCGAAGAAAGACATTCTCGACGGATGGGCAAAGGCAGCAAGGAAACATGGTCTGCCGCTCGGCATCTCGTTCCATGCCGATCACGCGTGGACATGGTATGAGCCAGCGCAGCGTTATGACGTAAACGGACCAAAAGCAGGTGTGTATTACGACGGAAAACTGACCAAAGCCGACGGAAAAGGCAAGTGGTGGGAGGGCTATGACCCGCAGGACCTGTATGCACAGAACCACCCGATGAGCGAGAAATCATGGGCAAACAACAGCATACACGGTCAGTGGGCGTGGGGGAACGGAGCCTGCCCACCGTCAAAGGAGTTCGTGACAAACTTCTATGACCGCACGCTCGACGCTATAAACCGCTACAATCCGGACCTTATCTACTTCGACGTGACCGTCATACCATTCTACGACATCAGCGACTGCGGACTGAAGATAGCCTCACACTTCTACAACAAAAACCCTCGCGCCGTGATGTTCGGCAAGATACTTGACAACGAACAGCGCAAGGCTCTCACGTGGGACGTGGAACGTGGCGCGCCGAACGAGATAGTGGAAGAGCCTTGGCAGACCTGCAACTGCATCGGAGGATGGCACTATAACACGGGCATCTATGAGCGTAACGGATACAAAAGTGCGGCAACCGTGATAAAACAGCTCGTCGATATTGTGAGCAAGAACGGCAACCTGCTGCTCAGCATACCACTACGCGCCGACGGAACATACGACGACAAGGAGGCAGTGATACTTGACGGCATCGAGGAATGGATGAATATAAACAAGGAGAGCATCTTCAACACCCGCCCATGGCATATCTTCGGCGAAGGTCCCGTGGCCGAAAGTGACATAAAACTCAACGCACAGGGATTCAACGATGGGCAATACAGCAAGATGGACAGCCGCGACATACGCTTCAACCAGACCAAGAAGCACCTCTATGTCACCCCGCTTGGCTGGCCGGAAGACGGCAAGATAATAGTGAAGTCACTGGCAAAAGGCAACCCCTACATACGTAAAAACATCACAAAGGTAGAACTGCTGGGCTACGGATACATCAAGGTAAAGCAGACAACAGAAGGTCTTGTGGTGATGTTGCCTAAGCCAACAAACGACATTGCACCAGTACTAAAAGTAAAGTTATAAATTAGAGGTTTATGAGGAGTTAGTGCTTTTAGGCTTTGAGTCTTTCGGTTAGGTTTGCTGGCGATGTGACAAAAAACTAAAACCTCCAACCTCTATAAACCTAAAACCTCATCGCTCGGCTCTGCCGCTTTGCTCTGCAAAGAACCTAAAGCCCCTATCAACCTCAAAAACAACATGAAAAAAAACATCATCAGCATACTGTTAGCACTGTTAACACAAGTAGTATTCAGCCAGAATAACAATTGGTCTGTAACAAAATTAGACGGCGGAATACAGATGAACCGTGGCAGTGAGACAATGAACGTGGAGTTTGTCAATCCCTCTGTTGTGAGAATACAATACGTACCAGAAGGACAGTTGACAGACAATGGCACCATCATATGTCTGCCCAGAAAACAAGAAAGCACAAGATGGAAGTTTAGCAAGACCAAGCACAAAGTCGTGATGAGGTCAAGCCAACTGACAGTAGAAATAGACAGAGGAACAGGCTACATACGTTACAAGTCCTCCGACGGTACTACACTACTTACAGAAAACTGCCACTGCCCAAGGGAAACAGAACGTATCGCCATAGAACAGACAGTATATGACGACAGCAAGAGCCGTGTGGAGAAAACCGCTAACGGCGACCTGATGGTGAGTGAAGTAGCGTCACACCGCACCGTAGGCACAGCATGGAAGGCACGGCAGCACTTTCAGTGGCAGGACGGAGAAGCACTCTACGGGCTCGGCTCACACCAAGAGGACTATATGAACCTGCGCGGCACAATGCAACACCTATACCAACACAACCTAAAAGCCACCATACCCGTACTGATGTCAACGGGAGGATATGGACTATTGTTTGACGTAGGCTCAACAATGGTATTCCACGATGACAAGGAAGGCAGCTACATACAGATGGACGCGGTGAACGAGATAGACTATTACTTCATGTATGGTCCTGAGATGGACAACGTTGTTGCACAATACCGCTCACTGACAGGAAAGGTAGGAATGATGCCACGGTGGATATTTGGCTACATACAGTCAAAAGAACGCTACCCCGACCAAGCAACAATAGACAGTGTGGTGACACGCTTCCGCAATGAAAAGATTCCTCTTGACGTGATAGTACAGGACTGGAACTACTGGAAACCGCAATGGTGGGGACATAAAAAATTCCGCAGTGACGCATACCCCGACCCCAAAGGCATGATAAACGCAGTACATAAAAAGAACGCTCACTTCATGCTCTCACTATGGCCCACCGCCAA
>CALYTD010000159.1 GCA_945486445.1 uncultured Prevotellaceae bacterium | reverse complement strand
ATACAACAACCTACCACCAATGCCATAACACACACAAAAAACACACATCACAACACGAGCAAGCACCAATAAAAAAAGAACAGAACACAAAATACATGATACTACCAATATATACATACGGCCAGCCAGTGCTGAGAAAAATAGCACAAGACATAGACAAGAACTATCCTGAGTTGAACACACTAATAGAAGATATGTGGGACACCCTCGCAGAAAGCGAAGGAATAGGTCTGGCAGCACCCCAAATAGGACGCGATATAAGGCTCGTAGTAATAGACCTTGACGTACTTAAAGAGGATATGCCAGAGTATGCAGGATTCAGAAAAGTATTCATCAATGCACACATAGAAGAATACGACAACACAGAAACAGCATCATCAGAAGAAGGATGCCTGTCACTACCAGCCATACACGAGAGAGTTGTGCGCCCAACACGCATACGAGTAAAATACATGGACGAAGACTTCAATGAACACGAAGAATGGATTGAAGGCTACCTTGCACGCGTAATGCAGCACGAATTCGACCACCTTGACGGCAAAATGTTTGTTGACAGACTATCACCACTGCGCAAACAACTCATCAAATCAAAACTACGCGCCCTGCTCAACGGCAAATTCCGCTGCGCATACAAGGTAAAACTGCCCCACGTAAAGTAATAGGCAAAACAACGGACAAAGCCATTTGAAAATACTTCAGGATAATAATAAGCTTGCGAAACTTCTGAAATACCAACGTATGAAGACGCTGGGGGTGGGGGTATTACTCTGCCTTCTTTCCCTATCCACATACGCCCAATACAAGATTGACCGCCTGATTCTCAACGGAAGAGTAGCACTTCACTATGAAGACTACGTACTATCAATACAGTACTTCAACCAAGCCATATCAAAAAAGCCATATCTCTGGGAGCCATGGCAACTCCGAGCCATCGCAAAATACTATCTCGAAGACTGGAACGGAGCAGAAGCCGATGCCACAAAAGCAATAGAACTCAATCCCTATATCACAGGATTATATGACCTTCGAGGCATCTCAAGGATAAGATTAGAACAATATGACGGTGCAATAGAAGACTACTCCAAAGCCATTACGCTTGAACCAGACAACCGAAACTACTGGTATAATCGCGCCGCCTGCCACATGGAGCAGAAGAACTACGACAAAGCACTGCTGCAACTGGACACCATTATCTCCCGATGGAAGAACTATGCACCACCATATCTACTGAAAGCCGAGGTATATCTAAATACAAAAGACACACTGGCCGCAGAGAAATGGATAGAGAAAAGCCTGCAAGTAGATTCCTTTAACGCCAATGCCTGGCGTATAAGAGCAAACCTCGCATTACATAAAGAACAGTGGAAAGAAGCGGATTTGTACTTCTCTAAGACCCTGCATTTGAAGCCGAAAGACGTTGGAAGCCTAATAAACAGGGCGTTGGCAAGGCTAAGGCTTAACAACCTTCGTGGCGCAATGAGCGACTATGACGAAGCATTAGAGCGAGACCCAAATAGTTTTCTTGCCCATTATAACCGCGGATTGCTAAGACAACGGGTTGGTGATGACAACAGAGCGATAGAGGATTTCGACTACGTTCTAACCTTTGAGCCAGATAATGTGATGGCATTGTTCAACCGTGCTACACTTCTTGACCGCACAGGAGACCTCAAAGGAGCAATACGCGACTACTCAAAGGTGATAGAAAAGTTCCCAAACTTCTGGACAGGTCTGCATTACCGGGCAGAGTGTTACCGCAAATTAGGTATGATAGCAAAGGCAGAACAGGACGAGTTCCGCATACTTAAGGCGCAGATGAACAAGCATCTCGGCATACAGCACAGATGGACTAACAGCCAAGTAACTGCTGCCCGCAAGATGAGTGACATCGACCCAGAGAAGTATAACCAACTGGTTGTTGATGATGAGGTTGAGAACAGACAGGAATATCAAAGCGAATACCGTGGACGTGTGCAGAATCGTCAGGTGGAAGAGCGCTATCAGCCTTATATAGCCATGGTGATAGGGGCACGGGACGCTGCTATCGCCACTAACAAATTCTTCGATTTAGGGGTGGAATCATTCCGCATGAGGTTGTCAAAGATGTCTAAACAGTATGGTTTCAGCGTCCCATCGCTGGGCATTGTGGGTGAGACCGCCGGCATCCCTACTGATGATGCCGTTGACAGACTATCCGAATCAATCAGCAAGACGAAGGATACCAGCGAGGCGGCAGCCATGCTTCTCCTTCGGTCTGTGGCCTATTCTTCTGCTCAGAACTATCAGGAGGCATTGAAGGATATAGACAATTACATGCAGATAGAACCTTCCTCTTTCATCGCACTGTGGCAACGTGCCATTTGCGGAGCCATGTCTGTGGAACACGAGAAGGGCCTTACGCCACAGGAGTCAGATTTGCGCAAGGCAGGAGTGATGAGCGATTTCGCCAAACTGTACGAGCAGGAGAAGGGCAATGCCTACGTGATTTACTGTTACGCAACGTTCTGTGCCCGCATGAATGAATACGACAAGGCTTTGGAACTGTTTGACAAAGCGTTGAATATAGACCCTCGCATGGCTTACGCCTACTACAACCGTGGCTTGGTATGCTTGCTGTCTGGCAAGGTTTCACAGGCAAAGGTTGATTTCAGCAAGGCCGGAGAACTGGGTTTATACAACGCTTACAGTCTGATGAAGAAAAAGGTTAAGAAATGAATCATGTGTAAGAAAATCATCACATTCATACTGTCTATTGTCATGGTAAGTGCCAATGCTCAGACAGTTGGCGACATGTTCGTAAGTATGCCGGACAGTTTGTTCCCTTATCTCACGCAGGAACAGCGTGTGGAGTTGGTCAAATTAAAACAGGTTGACACCTCCACATCGGCGGTGTTGCGCTCTGCCTTCAACTGTTCCGTGAGCCTTGACAGTCTGGAAGCAGCCCGCATGACAGTCAATATAGATAGCACCATGACCATGGAGATGGCTCGTTTGGCTACCGTTAGCGGTGACACCCTTTACTGTCTGCTGCAAACCGTCTCTGCACCAGAGCGTGAAACTGTTGCCGCTATATATAATATGGTATGGAAAAAGGTGTCAGACGTTGACTGGACTGATGTTCCCCTGCTCAACAGGCCTGACACAATGAGCGAGAAAGAGTTTGCTAACCGCACCTCACTGATAGAGTTCCGTATGGTGGAGGCACGTCTTGAAAACGCTGACACCATCGTCCTGAGACTGAATGTACCTATGCTTTCAAAGGAGGACAAACGCCTTCTGCGGGACATTCTGGTGCAAAGAAGAATGAGATGGGACGGAGAAAGATACAGAATTGATATGCTACAATAGAAGGAAGGCATTGAAGGCATGCTGGTTATGTACATTATTCATACCCCTGCACTGCCTTCTTCTGGTATAATTAGCCTATTTCTGTTTCGGCAATAGCACCCTTTCGCAAAATCTGTCCTGCCACCATCTTCCGTCAAGTACGGGACATTCGTTATTCATTATGGCAAAGGCGATGAGGTGTCCGTCGTTACCCGTGTAGTAACCAGATAGTGTGCTGATGCCGCCCTCACGTGTCAAGGTGCCTGTCTTTGCCTTTATCTTGCCCAACACGTTAGGCTTTCTCATACGGTCATATAGTGTTCCGTCCGTGCCTGACAGCGGAAGACACGCCATTACCTCCCTATATATGCGCGGATGTCGATGTGTATAGTCAAGCAGGGCTATCAGTAGTTCTGGTGACAGCCTGTCATCTGGACATAGTCCACAACCGTCCTCTATGTTACATACCTTTGCTGGCTCCATGCCCAGTTCTTTTCTTATGAATTCACGCAACGCCTTAATACCGTTACTACGGAAGTTTCCCTTCGTGCTTACGGTGTAACCCAGTGGGTACAGCAGCGATTCGGCGTTTATATTCGATGAGTTTTTCAGTGCTTTCTCTACTGGTGCGTGGAGCGGTGTCGTTATCTCCCCTATCATCGTTGCCGTCTTTGGCGACAGTCTGCCGAAGCGTATGCTGTCTTTTCTTACGTTGATACCAGCCACAGAC
>CALYTD010000158.1 GCA_945486445.1 uncultured Prevotellaceae bacterium | reverse complement strand
CGACCGTATATGAATCATTCGTCGTGTCACCCATGACGAGAGGATAGACGAGTGTAAGGTCATGCTATTGTAAAAGGGGGCTGATTATAGCGTAAACAGGTGCTGTTTACAGAACAAACAGGTACTGATTACACGGTAAACAGGTGCTGATTACAATAAGGCAAACCGCTTTACCTTAATAATGATAATGTAAGTATAGAAAAAGCAGGTAGTCTGTGCGATAGAAGAAAAAGATGTCTGCCTGTACATACGAAACACTAAACATTATATAAAACGAAATAGAATTAAATGGAAAAGAAACTTCTTCTTGGTGACGAGGCTATAGCCCTTGGCGCTATACACGCTGGTCTCAGTGGTGTGTATGCCTACCCAGGCACTCCGTCAACAGAAATCACAGAGTTTATTCAAGGCAACACATTAGCAAAGGAACGTGGCATACACTCTCGCTGGTGCACTAACGAGAAGACAGCCATGGAGGCTGCGCTTGGAATGTCCTATGCAGGCAAACGAGCATTGGTATGCATGAAACACGTGGGCATGAATGTCTGTGCTGATGCCTTTATCAACAGTGCCATCACCGGCGTGCAAGGCGGACTGGTGGTCCTGGCTGCCGACGACCCGTCAATGCACTCAAGCCAGAACGAACAGGATTCTCGTTTCTACGGAAAATTTGCTCTTATACCAATATTTGAGCCATCAACCCAGCAGGAGGCTTACGACATGATGAGCGTTGCGTTTGACTTCTCCGAGGCTATCAAGGAACCCGTGCTGCTGCGTGTGGTGACACGTCTGGCGCATTCACGCGCAGGCGTGGTGGTGAGAGAACCGAGGGAGGAGAACGGCATCAACATATCCACGGACGCATGGGTGCTACTGCCGGGCATAGCACGCAAGAAATACGATGCACTCCTCGGCAAGCAGGACGCCATGCTGATGGCGAGCAACAAGTCGCAGTTTAACAAAAGCGAGTACTCTGACAACGGAAAGAAAGAGGAGAAGACGGGCATCGTGGCCTGCGGCATAGGTTACAACTACGTGAAGGAGGCTCTTCAGCAACTTCCTGCCGACAAACAGGCACTGTATAATATAGAAAAGGTGTCACAATATCCACTTCCTGAGCAGCGCATACAGATGCTTGCCAAGGAGAGCGGCAAACTGCTTGTGGTGGAAGACGGTCAGCCTGTGGTGGAGGAGGGCGTGAAAGCCATACTCGGAACGGGCTATCTTGTTACAGGACGCCTTACCGGTGCCCTGCCAAGAACGGGCGAGTTGACACCTGACTGCGTAGCTGCAGCATTAGGAGTAGAAGTTCCTCAGACTCTTGCGCCTGCAAAAAACCTTGCAGGCAGACCCCCGCAGTTGTGTCAGGGATGCGGACACCGTGACGTGTATGCCGCACTCAACAAGGTGGCGGAGGAATATCCAGACCACCGTATATTCGGTGACATAGGCTGTTACACACTTGGTGCGCTGCCTCCTTACAAGGCATTGTCAAGTTGTGTGGATATGGGTGCGTCAATAACAATGGCCAAAGGCGCGGCGGACGCAGGACTGTTCCCCGCCATTGCCGTGATAGGCGACTCAACGTTCACACACTCCGGCATGACAGGACTGCTGGATGCGGTGAACGACAAGTCTAATATTACGGTCATAATATCCGACAACCTCACAACAGGCATGACCGGCGGACAGGACTCCGCGGGCACAAACAAGTTTGAGGCTATATGCCTCGGCCTCGGCGTAGAGCCGGAACACGTGCGCGTTGTGGTGCCGCTGCCCAAGAATATGGAGGAAATAACACGCACCATAAAGGAGGAGATAGAGTACAACGGCGTATCGGTCATAATACCAAGACGTGAGTGCATACAGACGGCTGCACGCCACGCAAGGGAGAAGGCGAAGGCCAAGAAAGCATGATTGTGGGTTAACCAATAACAGAACGACAATGAAGAAAGACATTATACTTTGTGGCGTGGGAGGTCAAGGCATACTCTCCGTCGCGACGATAATAGGTGAGGCAGCCACAAAGGCAGACCTGAACCTGAAACAAGCCGAGGTTCACGGCATGAGCCAGCGTGGTGGTGACGTGCAGTCAAACCTGCGTCTCTCCACCGATACCATTTACAGCGACCTCATACAGAGGGGCAGTGCTGATGTCATAATATCCATGGAGCCTATGGAGGCGTTGCGCTATGTGCCGTATCTTGCCAAGGACGGCGTGATTGTGACAAGCAACAAGCCTTTCGTAAACATACCCAACTACCCGGAGGAACAGGCACTGTTCGATGAATTAAATGCTTTACCAAACGAGGTTGTAATGCTTGACATAGAGGCAGTTGCAAAAGATGCCGGCTCTGCGCGCTCCGCAAATGTGGTGCTGTTGGGCATGGCAGCGAAGTATATAGGTATTGTTTCATCAGAAGCCCTGCGCAACGCGGTTGCCACAATCTTCGCCCGCAAGGGAGAGAAGGTTGTTGAGGCAAACCTCAAGGCGTTCGACATGGGAGCTGCGGCAAACTAAATAGCGGAACGATGTACAGAAGACCATTACCTGACTGGAAGTCAGAATACCTCGACCCGGAACTCGAAACGATGTCGAGGGAGCAGATAGAGGCTCTCCAAGTGGAGCGGCTGAAGTCAACGGTAGCGCACTGCATGAACAATCCCGTTTACAGACAACGGCTTGAAGAAGCAGGCGTTACGCCGGAGAACATAACAAGCGTGGATGACATACGTCGCATTCCCTTTACAACCAAGCAGGATTTGCGCGACACTTACCCCTTCGGACTGGCATCAGTGCCGCTCACAGAGTGCGTGCGTCTGCACTCCTCATCAGGTACCACGGGCAACCCTACCGTGATACTCCATACACAGAAAGACCTTGACGAGTGGGCAAACCAGGTGGCACGCAACCTGTGGATGGTGGGACTGCGCCCTGACGATGTGTTCCAGAACTCTTCCGGCTACGGAATGTTCACCGGAGGACTGGGCTTTCAGTATGGTGCCGAGAGGCTGGGAATGCTTACCATACCCGCCGCGGCAGGCAATTCGCTGCGCCAGATAAAGTTCATGACAGACTTCGGCACCACCGCTGTTCATGCTGTCCCGTCTTACGTGACACGCCTTTATGAGGTGATGCAGGAACAAGGCATAGACCCTCGCAGGGACACAAAGTTGAAAGTGCTTGCAATCGGTGCCGAACCGCACTCCGAGGAGCAGCGTAAGCGAATAGAGGAGATGATGGGCGTGAAAGCCTATAACTCCTTCGGAATGTCAGAAATGTGTGGACCCGGCGTAGGATTTGAATGTAAAGAGCAGAACGGGCTGCACTTCTGGGAGGATTACTACATAGTGGAAATAGTTGACCCAGAGACACTTGAACCCGTGCCAGATGGCGAAATAGGCGAACTGGTGCTCACTTCCATCAACCGTGAGGCGATGCCTCTGCTGCGTTATCGCACCCGTGACCTCACGAGAGTGTTGGGACGCAGTTGCCCATGTGGGCGTAATCACATACGTCTCGACCGCATGAAGGGCAGGTCTGACGACATGATGGTGCTGAGAGGAGTAAACATCTTCCCGATACAGATAGAGAAGATACTGATGCAGTACAAGGAACTGGCAAGCAATTACCTCATAACACTGACGACAGATGCCAACAATGACAACATGACAGTGGAGGTAGAGCTGGAGGAATTGTTTACTGATGACTATCAAAGACTTACCGCCTTGCAGAAGAACATCACACGGGCACTGAAAGATGAGATACTGCTTACCCCGATAGTGAAACTCGTTCCGAAAGGGACTTTGCCCGTAAGTGACGGAAAAGCAGTAAGGGTGATAGACAAAAGAACGGTATATAAATAGACAAACATAGTCGTTTGGTTGTCTGATTGTCGTAAAATGACACGGCAGACAACCGGACGGCTAATTTTATAAACCATATAATCACATTATTATGACTATCAAACAACTTTCTATATTTATAGAGAACCAAAGCGGAGCACTGCTCAGAGTGTTATAGAAGAAATGTGTATATAGAATATAACGACGATATCTATACCATTACTGATTTG
>CALYTD010000157.1 GCA_945486445.1 uncultured Prevotellaceae bacterium | reverse complement strand
AGCAATGACTTCTACAACATGCGCTGGCTGTACGGCAAACTGTATGCGGCAAGCTCCGGATGGAGAACCGATATACAGAGGATTGGCGACGGAGAGATACAGATATACAACCCTCAGGACAACAGTTGGCTGATGTACGAGAAGCCAACGCAGGAACAGATAGGCATAAAGTACCAGTCCGTCAGCGACATCACCGTTGACCCCCGAGACCACAACCACGTCATGGTGGGAGCCATGAGCGGAGTGTATGAGTTCTACAACGGCAAGTTCGTCAAACTATGGAACAAGGACAACTCCACCCTAAAATGTCTCGGCGATGGAGATAATAGAAACTACCTGCTCGTGCTAAGTGCCATATACGACACAAGCGGTAATCTCTGGGCTGTCAACAGTGCCTCCAGCGTGGGCATACACAGGCTCTCGCAGACCATCAGCAACGGTATCGTCACCGACTCCAAGTGGCAGGGATTTCCGCATAAAGACATCGCAAGCATACAAGATCCTACAAAAATGATCTCCAACGCCCACTGGGACAGCAAAGGCCGCCTGTGGTTCATAAACCAGAACTGGCAAGAGACCGACTTCTTCTGCTACGACCCCGCCAATGACGCGCTCAACACATACCGCCCCTACTACAACCAGGACGGCGCGGGACTGTACAACCAGGACGACAGCTTCCTGCGCGACATAAACATCGACGCCGAAGGCAACGTGTGGCTCTGCGGCACAAAGGGCGTATGCTATCTGCCGGCAAAAGATGTCGGCACAAACACCAACATCATGACGCAGCACAAAATGTCACGCAACGACGGCACAGGACTTGCTGACTACCTGCTCTCAAACGTTGACGCCTCCTGTATCATCTTCGATTCAGCCGGAAGAAAGTTCATCAGCACCAAGGGCGCAGGCATATACCTCATCTCCGCCGACAACAACAGCGAGGTAGAACATTACACCACCGCCAACAGCGGCATCATGAGCAACACCATTCTCTACCTCGCACTTGACGAAAGCACAGGCACGCTCTACTGTTCCACCGACCGCGGACTATGCTCCGTGCGCACAGACGCCGTGACAGTACCCACAACGCTCAGCAAGGACAACATACGCGTATATCCCAACCCCGTGCAGCCAGGATACACAGGCATGATAACCTTCGAGGGACTCACCGTGGGAGCAGACGTGAAGATAACCACAGCCACAGGGACAATAGTACACAGCGGCCGCACCACCTCAGCCATATACCAGTGGGACGGACTTGACACCTTCGGCAACAACTGCGCCTCCGGCGTATATAACGTGCTCCTCACAAGTGCCAACGGCGAAGAGGGATGCGTGGCAAAAGTAGCCATCATCAGGTGACGGAACACTACATAACACACAACTCAAAACCAATACTATTTCCCGCCACCATGTGCCACGACGTTACCACACCGCGGGAAGAATAAAACCGCCGCCCAAACACAATAAAACCGCCACACCCTGCGTTAACTTAACACATTAACAATAAACCTACATACAATATCTACACAATGAAACTAACAAAAACATCCTTAGCACTTCTGCTAATGTCGTCAGCACTCACCATGCAAGCACAGAAAAGCATCACGGCACCAGCAGGGGGAAAACAAATCAGTGACGAACTTATCGGCATCTTCTTTGAAGACATCAGCTCCTCTGCCGACGGAGGACTATACGCGGAACTGCTGCAAAACGGCTCCTTTGAGTTCAATCTCGCAGAACGCGACGGCTGGGGACCAGGCACCGCATGGAGGGTGATACGCCCGGGGCACTCCCTCGGACTGGCACAGGCATTGCAGCAAAGCCCCATACACCCCAACAACCCCAACTACATGAGGCTCAACATAGAGCGCGTAGGACACTACTACGACTACGACGGCTGGACGGGATTCGGCCTCGAGAACAACGGCTTTGACGGCATCAGCGTGAAAAAAGGTGCCGCCTACGACTTCTCCATCTTCGCAAGATGCAACGACGGGAAGGAGAAACAACTGCGCGTGGTGCTCACCGTACCAGGAAAAGAGCGCAAGGTGCTGGCTGACACCACACTGACCATAAGCGGAAAAGAGTGGAAGAAATACACCGCCACGATGACCTCTGCCGACAACTGCCAGAAGGCATCACTGCAAATACTGGCACTCACAACGGGCGTGATGGACATAGACGAGCTCTCGCTGATGCCACAAGACACCTACAAAGGCCACGGACTGCGCAAAGACCTGGCACAGGCACTGGCAGACCTGAACCCCAAGTTCATGAGATTCCCCGGCGGATGCGTGGTACACGGCGGTGGAGACGGTTTCTGGGACACATACAGATGGAAGACAACAGTAGGACCAAAGGAACAGCGACGCCACCTTAAAAACACGTGGGGATACCATCAGTCAATGGGACTGGGTTACTACGAATACTTCCAGATGTGTGAAGACATGAACATGCAGCCGCTGCCAATACTGCCCTGCGGAGTAAGCTGCCAAGGAACAAACGGCGGATGGGGAATGAAAACACAGGCACAGGACGCAGTGCCAATGGCTGAAATGGACGAATGGGTGCAGGACGCACTCGACCTTATAGAGTGGGCCAACGGAGACGAGACAACCAAATGGGGACGAGTAAGGGCACAGGCAGGACACCCCAAGCCCTTCAACCTGAAATACCTCGGCATAGGCAACGAAGAGAAAATATCTCCCGAACTCATAGAGAGATTCAAATACATGTATGAAAAAATAACAAAAGCACACCCAGAAATAACAATAATAGGAACAGCAGGGCCAGGCTCACACCCCGGCAACCCCGACTTTGAAAACGGATGGAAACTGGCTGAGGAGATAGGCCTCCCCATACTCGACGAACACTACTACGAGCAACGCACATACTTCGAAACAAGCCGGCAGTATGACAAATACCCCCGCGACCGCAAGACAAAAGTGTATCTGGGAGAATATGCAGCAAAAGACAAGAAACTGGCTGACGCACTGGCAGAAGCACTCTACCTGATACACGTGGAAAGAAACGGTGACGTAGTATGCATGACATCATACGCACCACTGTTTGCAAAGAAAAACGCAACGAACTGGAACCCTGACCTGATATACTTTGACAACGAACGACCATACCTAACATGCAGTTACTACGTGCAGCAGATGTTCGGCAAGTCAGCAGGTAACTACTACTACGGCGACTGCGTCAACATAAGCGGAGAGAAAACAAACATGCAGGAACAGTCAGTAGTGCTCAACACAAAGACAAGGCAACTGTTCGTGAAAATATGCAACGCCTCACCAGAGGCACGAACCGCAACAATAAACCTCTCACGCTTCAAAGGAATAAAGGCCGCAGCAGTGAAAACAACAATCAGCGGCAACCCCGATGACGAAAACAACTACGAGGCACAGCCAATAAAACCCATTACAGAAAACGTAAAGGTAAAGAAACAAATGACAGTAGAGGTAAAGCCACACTCACTGACAATGTACACCATAAACCTGTAAACAACTCTAAACCATAACCACGACGGCCTGTCTGCAGCCACCTAACAACACGTTAAGGGCGCAGGCAAGGCCGTTTATCAGATTATTACAACCATTATAATATAAGGGAAAAACGGCCTGAGAAAAACCATGAACAGCCACCACCACAGCATACAACAACACTGGAGCCTGATACTGATATACCTCACCCTGCCCATAACCCTATGGGCATTGCTGCTGCTGCAACCCACCTGCGACGACTGGACATACATCACCACGCCACTCGTTGACGAGAAATGGGACCCGACACTGTTCCTGCCCTCCAACAACTACTGGCGACCCTTCGACGCACTGATAGGCTCGCTGCTCGCAATGGCACCAGCAGCCTTTCCAGCACTGAACCACATACTGATACTATCAGCACACGCAGCAAGCGCAACAGCGGTAAACAGACTGTGCCACATCATGCAGACAAGCCACAGAGCAAGGAACAATGCCACAATCATGTTCTACTGCTCCACCGGCATGCAGGGAACGGTGCTGGGAGTGGCAATGCCGCTTTTGCTGCACAGATGGATGACAGGAAGGC
>CALYTD010000156.1 GCA_945486445.1 uncultured Prevotellaceae bacterium | reverse complement strand
GAGTGTTTCAACATCTATGTGGAATTATGCAAACTTTATCAGTCACATCCTGACCGTCTGCGTGACTGGCTGTCACATCCTAAGGCCAATGGCTATCAAGCTTTGCACGTTACCTTGATGAGTAACCAGGGACGCTGGATAGAGGTACAGATACGTTCAAATAGGATGGACGAGATAGCGGAGCAGGGATTCGCGGCACACTGGAAGTACAAGACGGACAGTGACCCAATGAATACAGAGCGCGTAGCAGAGGACGAACTGAACGGATGGTTGCGGACCATAAAAGAGATACTTGATGATCCTCAGCCCGACGCAATGGATTTCCTCGATGCTATCAAGTTAAACCTCTTTGCATCAGAGATTTTTGTATTCTCACCAAAAGGAGATATTATCACAATGCCTGCTGGTTGTACGGCATTGGACTATGCCTTCCAGATACACACATACCTTGGTACTCACTGCATTGGAGCGAAAGTGAACCACAAACTGGTACCTCTATCCCATAAACTTAAAGGCGGAGACCAGGTGGAGATAATCACTTCCAACTCACAGCACGTACAGCCTGTGTGGATAAACTTTGTAACTACGGCCAAAGCGAGGAACAAGATACAAGCCTTGTTGAGGAAACAAGAGCGCGAACAAGCAAAGGAAGGCACCGCTATTCTTACCGCATGGCTTGAGCAAAACGGTTTGTCATTGACAACTTCCATCCTCAATAAACTGGCTGAAGCGCACAAGGAGAAGCAGCACGACCGACTACTTGTTGCCATAGCCAAGGGTGAAATCACACTTGGCGAGAAGGACCTCGACACTATTTTCAACAAGAAGCAACATGATTCTACCAAGAAAAGCAGCAAGGGATGGCGCAAGTATCTGCCGTTTGTCAAGCCAAAGAAGAAAGAGACGGTGCATGATGGGGACTGTATAGTTATAGGAAAAGACTTTGATAAGACCCAAACAATAGTGATAACAGAGGACAATATCTCTCGCTATAAGTTCCCTGACTGTTGTAAACCTATCCCCGGAGACCCCATCCTTGCATATATCAACAAAGAAAACAAGTTAGAAATACACTCACGTTCCTGCACAGATGCGGCGAGACTTAAATCCACCTTTGGTGCGAACATACTTGCCGCGCAATGGAATATGCGTGGCGACATGAGTTTCATGACAACTATCGCGATGAAAGGCATAGACCGTAAGGGAATGATAAAAGACGTCACGATACTGCTGTCAGACACTTTTGAGTTGAACATTCACCGCCTTACCGTCTCCACAGAAGATGGAATATTCATCGGAGAGTTAGAGATACAGGTAAGGGATAACTCTAATCTTGACGAGATAATAAAGAGAATCCTGACAGTAAACGGCATGCAAAGTGTACACAGAGCATAAACTTAACGCTATAATAAAACAACTAACCTATGAAGAAATTAATCCTTTCACTCTTAGCCCTGTGCAGCATCGTGTCAGTAAATGCTGCCACAAATACCAAATCATGGGACAATGCAGACACTATTGTCGTAGCAAGAGACGGCACAGGGCACTTCCGTACCGTTGATGAGGCTATTGATGTATGCCGCGCTTTCATGGAATACCACAAGGTAATATACGTAAAGAAAGGTGTATATAAGGAGAAACTGATAATCCCTTCTTTCCTCACCAATATAGAAATATGTGGAGAGGACCGCGATAACACCATAATAACGTATGACGACCACGCCAATATAGAGAGCCCCACCCTACCCAACCACCGCAAACTCGGCACCTTCCGCACCTATACTTTGAAGATAGAAGGAAATGACATAACAATCAAGAACATCACGATAGAGAACAATGCAGCAAGGCTCGGACAAGCGGTGGCACTGCACACCGAGGGTGACCGCCTGAGATTTATCAATTGTCGGTTCCTCGGTAATCAAGACACCATATACACAGGAACGGCTGATACGCGACTGTATTTCATCGACTGCTATATTGAAGGAACCACAGATTTCATTTTCGGGCCATCTATTGCCTGGTTTGAAAACTGCACTATTAAGAGCAAGACTAACTCATACGTCACGGCAGCATCAACACCTAACGGCCAGAAATACGGTTATGTGTTCAACAAGTGCCGCCTGATAGCAGACGAGGGGGTAAACAAATGCTACCTCGGACGCCCATGGCGACCATACGCCTACACCCTCTTTATGAACTGTGAGATAGGCAAACACATCATACCTGTTGGCTGGCATAACTGGGGCAAGACAGACAATGAGAAAACAGCGCGATACATTGAATATAACAACACTGGCGAAGGTGCTGACACTTCAAAGCGTTGCGCATGGTCAAAGCAACTGACAAAGAAGGAGGCTGCGAAGATAACGCCAAAGGAGGTATTCTCAATAAACACGGAATGGATACCATGACAATCGGCAAACCATAGTGACACATTATATAACATAGAATAAAAGCTAACTAAAAACTATTTCATTTACAAAGACAAAACATGGCACAGAGATTTATTCTTAACGAAGTATCATACTTCGGTGCAGGTGCTCGCAAGGAGTTGCCTGAGGTATTGAACCGCATGGGATTGAAGAAAGCCCTCGTATGCACGGATAAAGGCCTGCTGAAAGTCGGCACAGCACAAAAAGTCACAGAAGTACTTGACGAAGCAGGGTTCCCATACGAGATATACAGTGAGATAAAACCCAACCCCACAGTGACCAACGTTAAGCAGGGTGTAGCAGCATTTGCCGAGGCAAAAGCAGACTGCATCATCGCCATTGGTGGCGGTTCCTCCATGGACACGGCAAAGGGTATAGGCATTGTTACAAACAATCCTGAGTTTTCTGACATCGTAAGCCTTGAAGGCGTAGCACCAACCAAGAAAAAGAGTGTGCCCATCATAGCCCTGCCTACAACCGCAGGCACAGGTGCAGAGGTAACCATCAACTATGTAATCATTGACGAGGAGCGTCAGGCAAAGATGGTATGTGTTGACCCTAACGACATCCCTGCCGTTGCCATCGTTGACCCAGAACTGATGTACTCACTTCCAAAGAGCCTTACAGCAGCCACAGGTATGGACGCGCTGACACACGCCATAGAGGGTTACATCACCAAAGGCGCATGGGTGATGAGTGACATGTATGAGTTGCAGGCCATCAAAATGATTGCAGAGAACCTGCCTTTGGCAGTAGAAGAACCCACAAACCCAGTAGGACGCGAGGGCATGGCACTGGCACAATACATTGCAGCACAGGCATTCTCTAACGTTGGTCTCGGTCTGGTTCACGGCATGGCACACCCCATGGGCTCACTGCATGACATACCACACGGCGTGGCTAACGCACTGTTACTGCCAACAATCATGGAGTTCAATATGCCTAAGTGCATAGAGAAATACGGTGTCATAGCAAAGACAATGGGCGTTGACACCACTGGCATGACCCCAGAACAAGCTGCTCAGGCCGCTGTTGACGCAGTGAAAGCACTCTCCGTACGCGTAGGCATACCACAGACCCTCACTGAACTCGGCATAAAAGAAGAGAACATACCTGCCCTTGCAGCACAGGCAATAGCCGATGTCTGCACACCTGGCAACCCGCGTGACGTGACAGAGGAAGAGATAAAGGAACTGTACAAGAAGGTTCTCTAATCCCTTTACACAAAAAACACAATACATAGGGCACTTGACAGAACTCCACAGCGGAGAACCGTCAAGTGCCTTTTCTTTTATAACCCCACAAACAGGTGCTGATTACAAAGTAAACAGGTACAAATCACACAACGAAAAGGGCTTGATTGCAAAGTAATCAGGTGCGAATCATGTCGCAATCAGCACCTGATTATGTCGCAATCAGCACCTAATTACACAGTAAACAACATGCTTTTACATTAGGACGTATAAGTATGAACGGACTGTGCGGTTATTCCTGTCAGTTGTGACGAACCTTGAAGGGAGAAGAAACAATCCATAAGACTATGCACATAATATGCAGAAAGCATAGTAAATAGTAGGCAAAAAGTTAAAAATGATATACAACTATATTTTATATAGAAATATTTTGGATATGTCGGTACTGCTGTTTATATTTGCAAC
>CALYTD010000155.1 GCA_945486445.1 uncultured Prevotellaceae bacterium | reverse complement strand
GCGGCTCATCCTTCTTGAAAGGAGGTGCAAGTCATGGTATAATCAGCACCTGTTTACAACGCAAGCAGCACCTATTCACTGCCATGGGCCTAACACCCCACGATGTAGGGACGCACCTCGGTGCGTCCGAATCGCCGCAAACCTCCGGGCAATCGGACGTAACAAGGTGCGTCCCTACTGTGCGAGGCTATCTCATTCGTTATAAAATTCAGGGCGGTGTAAATGCGGGCACCACCCTCATTTACACCGCCCTGAATAATGAAATCGCATTCCCTACTACTTCACCACCGCCCCCACCTTGCCTGACGCGAGCATGATTGTGACCTCGTCACCTACTGACAGCAGAGCGGAATCGGTGACTGCCTTGCCCTCAAACATGGTGACGGAATAGCCGCGGCGCAGTATGTTGACCGGGTTAACGCCCTCCACCCTCTGCTCAAGCATGGCAAGACGGTGACGCTCACGTTCCAAAGCCACCGACACAAGCAACGGAAGGCGGTCTGCCGCCGAGGTGATGCGGTTGCGCTCACACGTCAGTCTGGCTGACACGGCGTGTGACAAACGCACGGAACACTGCGCAAGGCGATTGGTCTCACGTGTGACGCGCAGCACGATTGCAGACGAAAGACGCTGCTCAAGACGCTGCACCGCGAAATGTTCCTGCTGAACACGGCGGCTGACACACTGTGTGAGACGGCGTGAACAGCCGTCTATCCGCTCCAACGTGGCGGCAAGGTTGTCTATAAGAAACGCCGCCACGGCGGTAGGAGTCTTCTGGCTTACGCAGGCAACGATGTCGAGAACGGACTGGTCGCGGTCGTGACCGATGCCCGTAATGACAGGCAAGGGGAAGTTGGCAACATTCTCTGCCAGCGAGAGAGTGTCGAAACCGGAGAGGTCGGCGGTGCTTCCCCCACCCCTTATGATGACCACCACATCGAAGGAATCCACCTGACCGTTGATGGTTTCGAGGGCACTGATGACGCTGTCCTGCACCTGTTCCCCCTGCATGACGGCGGGAAAGAGTTGTGTGCGGAACTTGAAGCCGTACTCGTTGGCAGCAAGTTGGTTGCAGAAGTCACCATACCCCGCCGCCGTGGCACTTGATATCACGGCTATGCGGAGGGCAAATGACGGGACAGTGAGCGTCTTGTTCATGTCAATCACCCCCTGTTCACGCAGCAATCGCAGTATCTCCTGCCTGCGCCGCGCCATGTCCCCCATGGTATATGAAGGGTCTATGTCCGTAATCACCCACGAAAAGCCGTACGCCTCGTGGAAGTTGGCGCGCAGACGCAGCAAGACCTTAAGCCCAGCGTGCAGAGATTGTCCCGTGGCAGAGGTGAACTTGGGTTCCAGGCGCATCCAGACGTTACGCCAGCAGCATGCCCTTGCCTGCGCCACGGGCGTGTTGGTGCGGTCATCTTTCTCCACAAGTTCCATGTAACAGTGACCGTGACTCTCACGAACACTTGCCAGTTCCACGACGACCCAGTAGTCATCGGGCATGGAAAGTTCTATGACCTCTCGCACAAGACCATTGAGTTGTGACAGCGTGAGCGGTGAGGCAGGCGGTGAAGGGATGTTGTGAGGTATGTCGTCAAAATACATTCGTTTTGTGTATTTAATATGATTATCTGGTGCAAAGTTAGGCAGAAAACGCAAGACGACAAAACTTTTCCCTCTGTTTGTTTTGCCGTGCGACAAAAAATGAGTAACTTTGCACTGACTATCCAGATTATTTTATGAGCAACAAACAAGCGGCATTGGAACTGGGCATTAAGCCCGTAGGCTCTCTGTTGATGCAATACGCCCTGCCGGCAATAGTGGCAATGGTGGCGTCATCGCTGTACAACATGATTGACAGCATATTCATAGGTCAGGGCGTAGGTGCTCTGGCCATCTCCGGTCTTGCCATAACATTCCCTTTTATGAATCTCTCCGCCGCCTTCGGCGCGGCGATAGGCGTGGGTTCCTCCACCTTCCTCAGCGTAAAACTGGGGCAGCGTGACTATGGCATAGCCAACAGTATATTGGGCAACTGCGTGGTGCTTAACATACTGATAGGCGTAATCTTCGGCGGCGTCTGCCTGCTGTTGCTTGACCCCATACTGCGGTTCTTCGGGGCAAGTGACTATACCCTGCCTTACGCAAGGGACTACATGGAGATTATCCTGTTAGGCAATGCGGTGACACACCTTTACCTTGGGCTTAACGCCGTGCTCAGAGCAGCCGGAAAACCGAAGGTGGCTATGTATCTCACGCTGTTCACCGTGATACTGAACGCTTTGCTTGACCCCCTGTTCATATACACATTGGAACTGGGAATACGCGGAGCGGCATACGCCACAGTGCTGTCGCAGATAGTGGCTTTGTGCTGGCAGTGGCGGCTATTCAGCAACAAGAACGACCTGCTGCACTTTGAATACGACAAGTTCAAGGTCAAGAAACGAATAGTAAGCAGCATAGTCGGCATAGGCATATCGCCTTTCTCCATGAACGCCTGCGCCTGTCTGGTTGTGATATTCATAAACAACACCCTTGCGGACTATGGCGGCGACATGGCTGTCGGTGCCTACGGCATAGCCAACCGCGTGGCGTTCGTGTTCGTAATGATAACACTTGGCGTGTGTCAGGGTATGCAGCCAATAGCCGGTTACAACTATGGAGCGCAGAATTACAGCCGGTTGAGGGAGGTACTGCGGCTTTCTGTCATAACAGGCACGGCGGTCTGCGCCGTAGGTTTCCTCATAGCCATGCTCTGCCCAAGGCTTGTGGCACGACTGTTCACCACAGACGAGACACTGATAGCAATGTCAGTGACCGCCCTGCGGTACATCATGGCGATGTTTATAATAATAGGTGCGCAGATTGTGATAGCCAACTTCTTCCAGTCTATCGGCAAGGCTAAGGTGAGCATATTCCTCAGTCTGTCCCGACAACTGATATTCCTCGTGCCTGCACTGATGGTGCTGCCAAAATCACTGGGACTTGACGGCGTTTGGCTCGCCATGCCCCTGTCTGACGCAGTGGCAGCACTGATGGCGTATGGAATGCTGTGGATTTACTTGAAAAAACTTAAATAAAGACCCATATGACAGTCGATAATCTGATAATCAGCGTAGGACGGCAACTCGGAAGCGGGGGATGCGAGATTGCGAAGACGCTTGCAGAGCACTTCGGATGCAAGTTCTATGACCGCGAACTGATAAACATGGCGGCGGAACGAAGCGGCTTCAACCCGAAAATCTTTGAGCGGCATGACGAGAATCACGGTGCGCTAAAAACGTTCTTCGGACCCGTAACAGGTATGCTGGAACGCATGACAGGCACTTTCTACAATAACAGTATATCGCAAGAATCGCTGTTTCAGATACAGAGTGAGGCTATATGGAAGGCATCAAAAGAATCGTCCTGCGTGTTTGTAGGACGGTGTGCAGACTATATATTGCGCAAAAATCCGGGGCTCTTCACCGTATTCATCACAGCAGACGAGGAGGAACGCACGGAAGTGGTGGCACAACGGCTGGGCTGTGACATGGAGACCGCAAGAAAATTTATAGAGAAGAAAGAGGCGGAACGGGCTGCATACTACAACTATTACACCTCCAAACAATGGGGAGCGGCGCAGAGTTACGACCTGTGCATCAACTCATCACTACTCGGACAGGAGCGCACGGCAGAGATAATAGCCAACATTATCAAAGAAAAATTTGGCAGATAAACGGAGGTTAGAGGTTGGAGGTTGTGGGTTGGAGGTTGGAGGTTGTGGGTTATAGGTCACATCGCCCACCGCTCGGCTAAGCCGCTTGCTAACGGCAAGAACCTTAAACCTAAAACCTCAAACCCACAACCTCTAACCTAAAACCCACAAACCATAACAGAAATGAAAAAGATATTACTCTTAGGTTCTGGCGAACTCGGCAAGGAATTCGTCATTGCAGCAAAGCGCGCAGGACAATATGTCATTGCCTGCGACCGTTATGACAACGCCCCGGCAATGCAGGTAGCAGACGAAAGGGAGATATTCTCCATGCTCGATGTTGACGCTCTCGCCGCGGTAGTAAGCAAACACCGGCCTGACATAATAGTACCGGA
>CALYTD010000154.1 GCA_945486445.1 uncultured Prevotellaceae bacterium | reverse complement strand
GGGGGGCGTGTGGTCGCCAGTTCGAGTCTGGTCATCCCGACAATACTTGCAGGTTGCAGTTCTGTCATACACAGATTGCTGCCTGCAAGTTTTTTTATTGCCCTACCACCAACGTGCGCTCAGGCGTACAGTGAGTATTATGCGCATCACTATCAGGTGCTGATTACGATGTAAACAGGTGCTGATCGCGATGTAATCGGCACCTGATTGCGATGTAATCGGCACCTGATTGCAAACTGCCTATATGTTACGTGGAGGCTGGAAAGATGTTTCTGCCCTGCATTTTTCCACAGAATTTATACAGTTTGGGTACGCATCAAGGCGCGTCCCTAAACTGATTGTGAATAAAACCCTCTGCAATACGCATAACACGTCAGAGGATATACAGCGTTATAGCTACAAAAACAGATGCGTCCGCCATTACGAAAAATGTGCGGACGCATCTGTTTTTGTTTCTCTCTATCCCTCCTTTCGTGCTTATAACATAAACAGTCAGTCGCTTACGCAATCCCCATCTCTTTGGCCTTCTGCATGAGTAGTTGCATGAGTGGCTCACGTTCGTTCTCTACGCGGTTGTCAAGGACGGCGTCTTTCAGGTATGATTTGAGTTCTCCCACCTCTCGCGAAGGTTTCAGGTTGAACATCTGCATTATCTCATTTCCGTCTATTACGGGCTGAAGCAGGCGTTTGAAGTCACGTTGTTTGAGGTCTTCTATCTTTTCCCGCACGAGTTGATAGTTGTCGAGGAAACGTTGTTTGCGTACGTGGTTCTTGCTTGTTATGTCGGCCTCGCACAGCAGCATGAGGTCGTCTATGTCATCGCCGGCATCGTTTACGAGCCTTCGCACGGCACTGTCGGTTACTTCGTTGTCGGCTATGGCTATGGGACGCATGTGCATATCCACCATTTTCTGCACGTATTTTAGTTTTGTGTCGAGTGGTAGTTTGAGCCTGCGGAATATGGTTGGCACCATTTTTGCGCCTATTATGTTATGTGCATGGAATGTCCAACCCAAAAGATTGTCCCACCTTTTGCTTTTGGGTTTGCCGATATCGTGCAACAGTGCGGCCCACCGCAGCCAGAGGTTGTCACTGGTTCGGGCTACGTTGTCAAGCACTTCGAGGGTGTGGTAGAAGTTGTTTTTATGGGCTTTGCCATTGCGCGTCTCTACGATGTCCATCTGCGAGAGTTCTGGCAGGATTATGTCGAGCAGTCCAGAGCGTTGCAAGTCCACGAAACCCCGTGATGGTGTGCGGGTGAGAAGCGTCTTGTCCAACTCTTCACTGATACGTTCTGCACTGATTATCCTCAGTCTCTCGGCGTTGCGTCCGAGTGCTTCAAAGGTCTCGTCCTCTATCAGGAAGTTGAGTCTTGTGGCAAATCGTATGCAGCGTAGCATACGTAAAGGGTCGTCACTGAACGTTATATCTGGGTCGAGGGGTGTGCGTATGATGCCGTCCCACAGGTCATCAAGTCCTCCGAAGGGGTCAACCAGTTCTCCGAAGCGTTCTTTGTTGAGGCATATTGCCATGGCATTGATGGTGAAGTCACGGCGGTTTTGGTCGTCTTCCAGCGTTCCGTCCTCTACTATCGGCTTGCGTGAGTTGCGCTGGTAACTCTCGCGGCGTGCGCCGACAAATTCCACTTCTACCGCTCCTTCGTCTGGATTCTCAGGATTGTAGCGTGTGCCGGGGGGATAATATTTTACTTGTGCCGTGCCGAAGTTTTTGAACACGGACAGGTGTGCACGCTTTCCGAGCATGGCAGTGAGACGTTTTGCCACGGCAATACCTGAGCCTACCACCACACAGTCAATGTCGTCAGAGGGGCGTTCAAGGAAAATGTCGCGAACGTATCCGCCCACGACATAGCATTCAAGGCGCAGTTCGTCAGCCGCGTCTGATATTTTATGGAATATGTCTTTGTCAAGTATATGCGCCAGTTCGGCGTCGGTGTACTCTTTCATCGTTGTTGCTTTTTTCCCTTTCCCCATTTGTATGTTGCTTTGGCGGGGGTGTCCCTCCTTGTCTGGACGGGGGGATTGTTATCTCTTTTTTCCTGAATGATTGTTCTTGTTTGTATGTTCTGCCCTGTCATCAGTGTGCTGCGGGCTCTTGGTGTCATGCTGCCTGGCATCGTTTTTCTTCTTCTCCCTGTCACGTTGCCATTCTGGTTTCAGCCCGAAGCCTTCATTATTGGCGGGCAGTTCGAGGTCCAACTCGATGTGATGTGGCTCCCTGCTCTTGAACGGCACGTTCAGTTCTTCATGTACTGACACCTCCACCAGCGCCACGCCGGCAGCGAGTATGCCAAGTTGTCGTGCCGCCTCGTATGAAAGGTCTATCACCCTGCCGCGTATATGAGGCCCGCGGTCAATGACCTTAACCACAACTTGCTTGCCGTTGGCTGGATTCTTGACGTCGAGCAGGGTGCCGAAGGCGTAGGTGCGATGAGCACATACCAGCGAATCATTGTTGAGCCGAACGCCGCTGCTGGTGCGAGCACCGTTGGCACGACGTGAGTAATATGAGGCTTTGCCTCTCTGTTGTGCGGGTAACGACATGGCTGTACTCAGCAATAGCACAGACATCAGAGCCACACGCCAGACAAGTGGTGGGAGTCTCAGCATAGGGTTTAGGTGGGTTGGTTTATTGTTGCAAAGGTAATGCTTTTATTGGTAACGGACAATAAATGCGTCAACTTTTAAGGCAATATAATTAATTAAGGTGTAAAAATTTTGCCTTTTCCCTATTTTTTACTAACTTTGCAGCCAAAATAGAGGTCACGTTATTCAGGCGTCACCCCTAAACTTCTAATATTTATCATATTACGACAATGGCAGAAACAAAAAGAATCAAGACGGCTCTCGTCAGTGTATTCCACAAAGACGGCCTCGATGAGTTGCTAAGCAAGCTGAATGAGGAGGGAGTGAAGTTCCTTTCAACCGGCGGTACACAGAAGTTTATAGAGTCTCTCGGCTTCGAGTGCGAGGCAGTGGAGAATGTAACGACATACCCTTCAATACTCGGTGGACGCGTGAAGACACTTCATCCCAAGATTTTCGGTGGCATACTCGGACGTCGCGAGTTGCAGGGCGACCTTGACCAGATGGCAAAATACGAGATACCGGAAATAGATCTCGTAATAGTTGACCTCTACCCATTTGAACAAACGGTAGCAAGCGGAGCCAGCGAGGCTGACATTATAGAGAAGATTGACATCGGCGGAATATCACTTATACGCGCTGGAGCAAAGAACTTTAAGGACGTTGTCATTGTTCCTTCAAAGTCCGAGTACAGCGTTCTGCTTGACATACTGAACAAGAAAGGCGCAGAGACCGACATCGAGGAGCGCAGAATGTTTGCCACACGTGCCTTCGGCGTAAGTTCACATTACGACACTGCCATCAACGCTTGGTTCGAAAAGACCGGCAAGTAACAACAAAGACGGCGCACAGGCACAACGCCCCACACGTCGCATAAAACACAAGTATAAACTATATGGGATTCTTTTCCTTCGTACAAGAGATAGCGATGGACCTCGGCACGGCCAACACCATAATCATGTCAGGTGACAAAATCGTGGTGGACCAGCCCTCAGTAGTCGCCATTGACCGTGACACCAACCAGATGATAGCCGTGGGCGAACGTGCAAAAAGCATGTACGAGAAGACCAACGACCGCATCAAGACGGTGAGACCACTGCGTGACGGCGTCATCGCAGACTTCTCCGCGTGTGAAATGATGATACGCGGACTTATCAAAATGGTGCATACAGGAAGACACCTTTTCACTCCCTCACTGCGTATGGTGATAGGAGTGCCTTCAGGTTCAACCGAGGTAGAGTTGCGAGCAGTGCGTGATTCCGCCGAACATGCAGACGGACGAGACGTGTACCTCATCTTCGAACCAATGGCAGCAGCCGTAGGTATCGGCATAGACGTGGAAGCCCCAGAGGGCAACATGATTGTTGACATCGGTGGAGGCTCAACAGAAATCGCCGTAATATCACTCGGAGGCATTGTCAGCAACAACTCAATAAGAGTGGCAGGAGATGAACTTACGGCAGACATACAGGAGTATATGGCACGTCAACACAACG
>CALYTD010000153.1 GCA_945486445.1 uncultured Prevotellaceae bacterium | reverse complement strand
ATTTGCCAAGGCTCACGGTGGTGAGATTGGTGACTCAATCGTTGAGCTCGACAAGCTGGATGTAGCTCTTGGCGTTGAGAAGATGGCAGCCGAGAAGGGTGTTGAACTCGTGCTTGGCACTGACTCTGTATGCTGCACAGGCTATGACTTCAAGACATTCTCAGTTAAGGAAGGTGCAAAGATCCAGGTGTTCCCCTCTAACGCTATCGAGGCTGGATGGGATGGTCTTGATGCCGGTCCTGAGAGCCGCGCTAAGTTTGCTGCCGCTATCGAGGGTGCAAAGACAATCCTCTGGAATGGTCCTGCCGGATGCTTCGAGTGCGAGGACTTCACTCCTGGTTCACGTGCCATTGGTGATGCTATTGCCAAGGCTACTGCTGAGGGTGCATTCTCACTCATCGGTGGTGGTGACTCTGTGGCTTGTGTCAACAAGTTCGGTCTGGCAGACAAGGTGTCTTACATCTCTACCGGCGGTGGCGCACTGCTTGAAGCCATAGAGGGTAAGGTGCTTCCAGGTGTGGCTGCCGTAAAGGGCGAGTAACATACACGGGCATTATACATACTATATATAAGGTAAATCCCTGCCACGAGTTCTCTCATGGCAGGGATTTACTTTACTCTTGAAGCGTCTTTGTCCTACGTCACATTGGTTGCTGATGCTATCTGAGGACGCTTCTTCTCATGTAACCGGCAATACTAAGGCTGTCTTTCCCGCCTATGCTGTCTGTCGGAACATCCGGAAAGGAAGGCAGACTGTCTCCCGGTTCCACCGGCACCTCTGTGCCAATACTGTCCTGAGGCACATCAGGTATGCTTGGAATTGAATCCTGCGGTATCTCCGGCCAATACACACTGTCTGTCGGTATCTCCGGCCAATCCTCTATCTCCGTATTGTTCTGCGCCGTAGAGTCTGCCGCTGCAATGCCGGTAGTGTCAACGGCTACGGGCTTGTCTGTCACCTTGTTCACAACAGTCTCCATTGTCTTGCTGTCGTTTAGCGTCTTGGCGTCACTCTTCAATCCTGCCACTGACTGTGCTATCGCCTGCACCTCCTGCTTGAGTTTGGAGCCCTCCCCTATCTTTTCATTGGCAAGGGCTATGATGTCTGTCGCGTTGCTGATCTGTGCGAACGCCGTTTTCAACTTCTCCGAGAACGTGCTTTCACCCGCGGCAGCATTACCAATAAGAGAGGATACGGCCACGTCCGTTATTATCTGTGCCTCTCCATTGCACACAATGGTTACGTCTATCTTGCCATTGGCATTTGCGACGAACTTGTAGGTAACACCGTCTATCGTTATGCTACGCACCTGTTGGTTGCCGAATATGGCTGTGCCGTTAGCAACAGAGGCATCGCTTCTCACTGTCTTAGGCAACACGAAACCTATCTTGGTTATCTCGCCTGTGCCATCGCCGTTGGCGTCTGCCACGAAATAGGTGTTGCCATTCTTATCATTCGTTATTCCATAACTATACCCGGCAGGCACCGCGGTAGTGGAACTAAACTCCGCCTTAGTCTCTGCGGGAGGGGTATTATCATCGTCACTGCATGAGAATATGGCAAGAGCCACCACCACTGCAGCCACTGATGATAATAATCTAAAACTAAAATTCTTTTTCATGATTCTGACGTTTAATAGGTTAGAAAATAGACGTAGGAGAAAAAATGATAATTGTTTCTGCCACAAAGTTAAGCAATTATTTCCTATTACACAAATATTTTACATGTTTTTTCATAATCGCTTGCAGGAGACAGTTTTCTGTATGTAAGGCCCTATACAGTAGGAATTATCCAGCCACACGGTAAAAGGGTGCTTTTCGCATTGCGATCAGCACCCTTTCACCGTATTATCAGCGGCTTTTTACAACGTAATCAGCGGCTTTTCACCGTGGCATAATAATTCCTACTCTATGTTTTTCAGGAACTCCACCTCTATTATTTTCAGCGAACGCCGCCCTGAGGTCTTCTTCTCGTCATTTCTGGCGTCCATCTCCTTCACTGCGCCAAAGGCATCCTTTGTGGTGCTCTCGCCCATCATGCGTATGGTGTAACGCTGTGCCTCGGGGGCGTTTTTCAGCGGGATATGCACGTAACTGAGTGACTTCGGCGTCCATCCCTCCCACACTTTCACGCTGTCGGCATAGACAGCGATGGGGTATGTGGTGGAGCGGAAGTCCCTCATCTTCAGGCACAGTTCGTCTATGCGTGTCTTCTCGCACAGGGTGTAGGTCACCCATGCTGAGTCAAGACGCCCGGCACTCTGCCAACTTGTGTTCTCGTAGGTGTCATAACTGTTCGTCACGTCACTGCCGCTGCCTGCCTCCGCCGTGAGTATGGCAACGCCTCTGCGCCACTGTTTGAACGATGGCGTGGCGGGAGTCTCACCCCTGTCAAGCACAGAGAGCAGACCGTCAGACGGCATATAGGTCGTCAGTCCGTTGCTTACGCTGACGGGTTGCGTACGCAGTGAGATGGCAGCCGCGGGCAGTCCCTCCGCCTTTGCCGTGACAAGTATGTCACCTGCCTTGGTGTAAGAGCGCAGCATGACGCGGTTTACACCGCACTCCACGGGCAGGGTGTCCTGCAACGCGTGGTTGTAGTGTGCCTTCACCTTCTCCGCGGCGGTCATTCCCTCACCGCCATCCTCGGCCGTGCGTGAGGTGAGTGACGACTTGTCACCATAGATACGCAGTGGTTTGTTCTTGGCTATGCCACCTCTATACTCTGCCGGTCCCTTGACCGTGAACTTCACAAGGCGGTTGTCAAGCGGACAGCGTCTGCCTTCCTTATCCACCACCTCCACCTGTATCAGAGCCACATCGTTGCCGTCAGCCTTCCAGCCCGTGGGGTTTTCTATCGCTGTCAGCAGCAGGTGGTCAGCCGCACCGGCGGTGTTTTTCTCGTCACGCGAGTGTTCTGTCGGGATGGCAGGACCTGCCTCCGCCATTGTGTAACCAATGGCGGTGAGCACAGGAGCCTCATATTTCACGTTCTTGAACGTCCAGAGGAAGCGGTAGTCGTGGCTTGTGGGGCGGATTGTCCTGCCGTTCTGCATGAGCACCACACTGTCAGCGTTTGACACCACGTATATTGTTGGCACGATAAAGCCCTCATCATAGTTCCAATGCCCCACGATATATGTCTGCGGCTTGAGGTCATCCACCCATCCGTTCCACATCACCTGATGTGCGAAGAATGCGTCCTTAGGCACGCGCATGGGGTCAACCACGCCTGACACACGGTAGTTGTCGGCGCTTCTGCCATGACTTTGCGTGTCGCTGAATATGATTTTCGCGCCTCCGCTGTTGACCTTGGTGCCTGAGCCGGGGCGCTCCAGCCAGTAATCGTACCACCGCCGCACGAGTTCTGCCACGAACTCGTCGTTGTTGTGGTTATAGGCGTCAGCGGGAGCGTTGCGGTAATACGGACCGTCGCCCTCTGGATGGTAGGGGTAAGACCATGAGTTCCAGTACCAGCGCAGTGCCTCGTCGCGGCAGTATTCCATCATCCACATAGGCTTGGTGTCGCTCTTGTTGACGTAAAGCATCTCGCCTCCATACTCTGCCTCTGGCTGATCGAGCATCTCGCGGCAGCCTATGGCACGCCCGCCGTCGGGGTCGAACTGGTTGCGAAGCGCCTTCATCTCGCGCATGTGCTGCCCGGAAATGCGCTGGTTGCCGCACTCATAGAAGACGATGCTGGGGTTATTGCGGTTGTAGATGATGGCGTCGCGCATGGTTTCAAGCCTCTGCACCCATCGTCTTCCCTCCACATCACGCTCCGCGTCGCCTGCCGGCATGGCCTGTATCAGCCCCACACGGTCGCAACTCTCCACGTCCTGCTTCCACGGACAGGTGTGCATCCACCGCACAATGTTGCCACCGGACTGCACAAGGAGGTTGTTGGAATAGTCGCTAAGCCATGCCGGCACACTCATGCCCACACCCGGCCACTCGTTGGAGGTGCGCTGGGCATAGCCGTGCATCATTATGACACGGTCGTTAAGGTATATCATTCCCTGCTTGAACTCTGTCTTGCGGAAGCCGGTTGTGGTGACAACAGGGTCTGATTGGCACCTCTCCGCGGCATCATCACTGACAAGTG
>CALYTD010000152.1 GCA_945486445.1 uncultured Prevotellaceae bacterium | reverse complement strand
CGATGCAATCGGGTATTGCGCCTTGTTGCGATAGCCCGCCGTCAGCGTGGCCGGCATGATAGCCATGAGCAGTGATGACACCCTCACATTGAAGGAGAAGAGTGTGCTGGTGGTGAACCTTTCAGGCAGCATCACGGAATGTGCCACGGACAATCCGTTCAACAGCATGATAGGAGGCGCTGAGGGTCAGCAGGGATTAGACGACATAGTAGGGGCAATAGACAAGGCCTCTGAGAGCAAGGAGGTAGCCGCCATATACATAGAGGCGGGTCTGCTGAGCGCAGACTATGCCTCGCTGCAAGAGATAAGACAGGCATTGCAACGTGCCAAGGCAAAGCGGAAACTCATTGTAAGTTATGCAAAGGAATACACGCAGGGAGCATATTACGTATGTTCCGTGGCTGACAAGGTATGGATAAACCCCGAGGGGCTGCTTGACCTGCACGGTCTGGCAGCGCAGCCGATGTACCTGAAAGACCTGATGGAGAAGTTCGGCGTGAAGATGAAGGTGGTGAAAGTGGGACGATTCAAAAGTGCCACCGAGCAATACACGGAAGAACGCATGAGCGACGAGAACCGCTTGCAGGTGACACGGTACATAAACGGTATCTGGGACACAGTGACTGAGGAAATAAGCACGGCGAGAGGGATAAGCAAGACAGAGATAAACCGCTGCGCAGACGAACTGGCGGCCTTGCAGTCCACGGATTACCTGTTGCGCCACAAACTGGTGGACAAGACGCTGTATGCCGAAGACGTGAAGACGGAAATAAAGAAACTGCTGAAAGCAGACAGCAAGAAAGAACTGGAGCAGGTATCGTGTAGCACACTGAACAGAAGCAACATAGGCAAGAAGAACAGCGAGAAGAAGATAGCAATATATTACTGCGAAGGCACGATAGTACGCGCCAAAGAAGCCGCCACGATAACAGGTGACGCAGGGATAGTAAGCCCACAGATGGTGAAAGACCTCGAAGAACTGGCCAACGATGACGACGTGAAAGCAGTGGTGATACGCATAAACTCCGGCGGTGGAGACGCCTTTGCCGCAGAGGAGATATGGCACGCCATGAAAACACTATCTGGACGCAAGCCCGTAGTAGTGTCAATGGGAGGCATGGCAGCGTCAGGAGCATACTACATATCATGTGCCGCCACACACATCATGGCACAACCGACGACACTGACCGGCTCGATAGGCATATTCGGAGCATTCCCCGACATGAGCGAACTGATAACAAAGAAACTCGGAGTGAGGTTTGACAACGTGAAAACGAACGCACATTCCGACTTCAACATGATACAGACAGCACGTCCCTTCAACGCCGAAGAAGAGGAAATGCTGCAACAATACATAAACCGTGGCTATGAACTGTTCTGCAAACGCGTGGCAGAGGGCAGGAAACTGTCAGCAGACAGCGTGAAAGCCATAGCCGAAGGACGAGTGTGGTTAGGCACTGACGCGGTGAAGATAGGACTGGTTGACGGCCTGGGAGGCATCAAGGTAGCCATAGCCAAGGCCGCACAACTGGCGAAGACAAGCGACTATGAGACGGTGACATACCCCACCGCGCCGGACTGGTTGGAACAACTGACGGAGACAGTAGGCAGCGGTGGCAACAACCTTGACGAACAGTTGCGCACCACACTCGGCACACTATACGAACCATTCGTAATGATACGCAACATGGAACGACAGAGCCCCGTACAGGCACGGTGCCCCGTGATACTGGGAAGAGAGATGTAAAACGACGAAAAACGTGAGCCAAACGGACACAAAGAGATGGAAGGCGACTTCATAAAAATAAACAAATGGCTACTGCCATTATCCTGGCTATACGGACTGGGCGTATGGTTCAGGAACCTGCTCTTTGACACAGAAGTCATAAAGAGCAGGAGTTTTGACGTGCCTGTCATCTCCGTTGGCAACATAACAGTAGGCGGTTCAGGCAAGACACCGCACGTGGAATACCTAATAAACCTGCTGCACGACAAGGTGAAAGTGGCCGTGCTGAGCCGTGGATACAAGAGAAAAAGCCACGGATACCAGTTGGCAAGAAAAGAAACAACCATGCTGGAGATAGGCGACGAGCCATACCAGATGCACAAGAAGTTCAAAGACATACACGTGGCGGTAGATACCAACAGGTGCAAAGGGATAGAAACACTGATGAACTCGCCAGAGACAAGGGACACACAACTGGTACTACTGGACGACGCTTACCAACACCGATACGTGAAACCCGGTCTGAACATACTGCTGGTAGATTATCACCGCCTGATAATATACGACAAACTGCTGCCCGCAGGACGCCTGCGAGAACCGAAAGAGGGAAAGAACCGCGCCGACATAGTGATAATAACAAAATGCCCGAAAGACCTGAAACCAATGAACTTCCGCGTGTTACAAAGGGCAATGGCACTGTTCCCCTTCCAACAACTGTACTTCACAACAATAGACCACAGTCCACTTGAACCGCTGTTCCCCGAAGGAAAAGAAGCCCCAAAGGCAGAACAACTACCCAATGTGCTACTCGTGACAGGCATAGCATCACCAGAACAGATGATAAAAGACCTGAGCGGCAGTTGCAAAAGCATCACACCAATGCAGTTTGGAGACCACCATCTGTTCACTGCATCAGACATAGAAGCAATAAACCTGGCATACAGAATGATGGAAAAACCCGCTATCGTCATAACAACAGAGAAGGACGCAACACGGTTAGAGACAATGACAGGACTGTCAGACGAGGTAAGGAAAAACACATACGTACAACCAATACGCATCAGCTTCATGCTGGACGAAGAGGAGAAGTTTAACAATAACATCATAGACTATGTACGAAAACATCAAAGAAACAGCCGAATGGCTGAAAGCACGCATGACAACCGCACCGCAAGTGGCGATAGTGCTGGGAACAGGTCTCGGACAATTGGCTTCCGAAATCACTGACACCTACGAGTTTTCATACAAGGAAATACCGCATTTCCCTGTCTCAACAGTGGAAGGCCACGATGGAAAACTGATATTCGGACGGCTCGGCGGCAAGGAAATACTTGCCATGAAAGGCAGATTCCACTACTACGAAGGCTACTCCATGAAGGAAGTGACATTCCCAATAAGGGTTATGCACGAACTGGGCATAAAGACCCTGTTTGTAAGTAACGCCGCAGGAGGAGCCAACAAGGACTTCCGCATAGGCGACCTGATGATAATTACCGACCACATAAACTTCTTCCCAGAGCACCCCCTGCATGGCAAGAACATACCACAAGGGCCACGCTTCCCCGATATGCATGAGGCATACGACAAGAATCTAATAGCAATGGCTGACAAAATAGCCGAAGAAAAGGGAATAAGAGTGGTGCACGGAACATACTTCGGACTGCAAGGACCGAGTTATGAGACACCCGCAGAATACCGCGCCTACCACCTGTTGGGCGGCGATGCAGTGGGAATGAGCACCGTACCAGAGGTGATTGTGGCACGGCACTGCGGCATAAAGGTCTTTGGAGTGAGCATAATAACCAACATGGGAATATCTGATACCCCCGTAGAAGCCACACATGAAGAAGTACAAGAGGCCGCAAACAATGCGCAACCACTGATGACTGAGATAATGAAAAGCATGATAGAAAGATTATAAAAGGTAACAATAATAAATGGAAATAGCAAAACTCGGAGAGTTCGGTCTTATAGACCACCTGACAAAAGACATCAAGATACAGAACGAATCGACCGTAAAAGGCGTGGGAGACGACTGCGCCGTGTTGCATTATACCGCTACTGAGACGTTAGTGACAACGGATATGCTAATGGAAGGCGTACACTTCGACCTGACATACGTTGACATGAAGCACCTCGGTTATAAGTCTGCGATGGTGAATATCAGCGACATATTTGCCATGGGAGGCACTCCAAGACAGATGATAGTGTCGATAGCACTGTCAAAACGCTTTGTGGTAGAAGACCTTGAAGCGTTCTATGACGGTTTGAGAATGGCCTGCGAGAAATGGGGAGTGGATATAGTAGGAGGAGACACAACCTCCTCCATGACCGGACTTGCCATCAGCATAACATGCATAGGGGAGGCAAAGAAAGAAGACATAATATATAGGAATGGAG
>CALYTD010000151.1 GCA_945486445.1 uncultured Prevotellaceae bacterium | reverse complement strand
GACTACACCCAGGCATCTAAGGGTGCATACATCGTTGCAGGTAGTGATGAGAATCCTGATGTTATCCTTCTCGCTTCTGGTTCAGAGGTATCAACCCTTGTAGGTGGTGCAGAACTGCTCCGCAAGGAGGGAGTCAAGGTGCGCATTGTTAGTGTACCTTCAGAGGGCCTCTTCCGTCAACAGCCTCAGGAGTATCAGCAAAGCATCATACCAGCAGGGGCTAAGGTATTCGGTATGACAGCAGGTCTGCCTGTTAACTTACAGGGATTCCTTGTTGGCGCAGCACCAGAATCAAAGGTTTGGGGACTTGAAAGCTTTGGTTTCTCTGCCCCATACAAGGTGCTTGACGAGAAACTCGGCTATACAGCAGAGAATGTCTATGCGCAGGTAAAGATGATGTTATAATACATTTATAAGCGCGCCTCATTCCGTATCCTTTTTTTACAAGATACGGAGTGAGGCTTTTTTCTAACCTCCTAAACAATAAAAACTATGGCAAATAAGATTATCGGTGTGGCCTGTGACCACGCAGGATTCCCACTCAAACAGTTTGTTCTTCAGTATCTTGAAGAAAAAGGCATGGAGTATAAGGACTATGGTACCTATAGTGATCGCTCTTGTGATTACCCAGATTTTGCTCATCCTCTCGCTGACGACATAGAGGCAGGTGTTGTGTCATGCGGTATAGGTATCTGCGGATCAGGTGAAGGAATGGCAATGACTCTCAACAAGCACCATGGTGTCCGTGCTGGTCTTGTATGGAATGTTGAGGTTGCACATCTGATACGTCAGCATAACGATGCCAATTGCATTGTGCTTCCTGGACGCTTTGTAACAAATCGTGAGGCTGCTGTAATGCTTGATGAGTTCTTCAAGACTCCTTTTGAGGCTGGTCGTCACCAACTTCGTATAGATAAGATGTAATATCTTTGTCCTATACCATACATATTTATTACAGGTCTTGTATTGTTCTTTCGCCTCGTTGTGAAACAATGCGAGACCTGTATTTTTTTTCATACATCCTTATTACACATACCTGCGTTTTACCTCCCAAGGCACGTAACTCCTCCACCGTCATTTTATCGCGGTAGGTATTAGTCAGAATACCGAGTTGTGGGTATTGCGTATGCCAGAGAATTGGTGTAACTTTGCAGGTGGAAAAGAAAGGCGACAAAGACAGTTTGCCCTTGTCGCCTTTTCTGTTCTGATTTACAACAGAGTTTTTTGTTTCTAAGATAAAGTCATAATGTTTTTGTATAGTGCGAAGGCAGGCTGTGAAGCAAGCCTTCGCACGTTTTATTACTTCAATATCTTTTTCCCCTCTGTTATAACAACTTGTCCTGCTTGTTGTACATTGACACGTTGTCCTGCGATATTGTATCCTGTTTGAGACACAGCAGGAACTATTGAGTTACTGTTCACTGCTTTTACGTCTGTGGCGGTGCTTATAACCCTGATGTTAATCTCTCGTGACATAGAACAGTCCTCTTCCTCTGTGGTAACCGTTATGGTTGCTATTTCGTCAGTGTCAGGTACAGACACACGCAGCAGAGTGCCGTCTATGCTTGTTTTGTAACCCTCTTTTTTGAATGAGGTGTAGAAGGTTGCGTCTTCTGTATATCCTGCGAACAGTTCTGCTAGATTGATATCCTGCGTTTCTCCGCCGTTTATTTCATAGTGAGGTGTTGCCATCCAGTTGAGGAAATGCTCTATGGCAGTATATCCATCACCATCGGCGTCGCTGTTGTTGTCAGCAGTGTAGGGGTCAAGTCCGTTAAGACGCTCCCACCAGTCTGGCATACCGTCGCCGTCAGTGTCGTAATTTTCTGGGCGTGTTACTACCTCTATTGGCTCATATCCGCCTGCATCTTCCTCACGGTCTATCAGTCCTTTTTTGCCCGTCTGGCTTCCTGTGTACGTATATTTCTTGTCAAGTGTTTCACGTATGATACGTTGGTCGTGATCTGTCAGCACTGGCATGTTTGCACCAACGTCTGACAACACGCTGCGAAGTGCAGCCTCTGCCGTTTCCACTGTTGCATATGACGGGAAGAACGGTTCGCTGACAAACGGTTGCCAGTTAACCACCTGCCCGTTGGAGGTCTCGTATCGGTATGTGGTGTTGAGTTGGTCTCTTGTCAATGTTCCGTTGATTTCTTCACGAATATTGCCACTTACGTATGCAGACTGTGTACCTGAACCTGTACCTTCCAGTTGCAGGCGTAGCAAGTAATTCTGTGTTGTGGATGCACCCTTACGATAATAGTTGTTTACAAAGTTTATTTCGTGTGATCCACCATCGGTAGCACGTCCGCCCCAGTTATATACTACGTTGTTGAATATGTCGTGTGCACCGTCGTATGCACCTCCGCCTGTTAGTCCTCCGGATATACTCCAATTACGACCCTCGCAGTGTGCAAGTAGGTTATGGTGGAATGAGCCAGCTCCGCTGCCCTGTCCGCCACCTATCGTTGCGGCATATCCGTGGCAGGTGCCTGAGCCATAGTTCGGATGGTCAGCACAGTTCAGTGCTTCTGAAATCATTGTGCGCTGCAAGGTTATGCTCTTTGCACCACGTGAGGAGAAGCCCTCATCAGTGGTCCAGGCTATGGAACAGTGGTCCATAATGGCGTGGTCTCCACCTGCTATACCAAAACCGTCAAGGCCTTTATTCTGGTCTGCCTCTGTGGATGCATAACCTCTGTGTATGCGCATGAAGCGTGTGATGCCGTCAGAGTTCATGCCGAATGGTGCACCACGCAGTATTATACCCTTGCCTGGGGCTGTTTGTCCTGCAATAGTAACATATTTGTCTGAGCATACCAGACGGCTTTTAAGTTCTATGTAACCAGAGATGTCAAACACGATGGTTCTTGGTCCTTGCACCTTTGTTATTCCGTAACGGAATGTACCAGGCTGCGGGTTCTCCGGGTCATCGTCAAGAGATGTGACATGATATACTATGCCGCCACGTCCTCCGATGGCAAAGCGTCCGTAACCCTCAGCACCGGGGAAGGCAAGATGTCGTGGACGGAAACTCCATGTGTCGCCCTCGTGTATTGTACCGTCTGCTACTTCTTCGTCTATGCGCCAGAAGTATTCAGATAGGTTGGTGAGGTTGTTGACAGTGTATGTGGTATTTGTTGTTACGGCCACCTCACTCATGTCAGACGGTGACGTGCCTAACATTACATGATGTTTCACCGCTGCGGAACCACCTGACCATGACAGCGTGACGGAACCGTTGTTGCAGTCGGCATGATAGTCACGGTTTGCTGGTGTGGGGTCCATTGCCTGTATCTTCGGATTAGGGCGGTCGAAAATCAGGGCGTTCACTGCCACCGTACAGTTGATGTACGTGTTCCCGTCAGCAGGCTCAGAGATATACTGCACAGTTACCGGCGTTCCCTCCTTGGCTGTGAAGCGTACGTATGACATTCCCGCATCATTTGGCTTGGTGGCGCGTATCGTCTGCTCCACGCCTGTCTGCATTGTCACTCCATCCACCACCACTTTCACCGTTGGGTAACCCGGCGCAGTAGTACCGTCGGTGTTGTTGTGGTATGCGCAGAGCGTGTGTTCGCCTGCCGGCAGTCCGCTGATGGTGAACTGTATGCCCATAGGCGCGGTGGAAGAGTAGGTATAGTTGTTCTCACTGTCAAGGATGATGGGGTAGATGGCATCGCTTATCAGTTTTGAATATCTGTTCACACCGTCCTTCCACCAGTTGCAGAATACGGCGTTACCTGTAAGGCCTTCTGCACTTTCTGCCTTTATGGTGATGGCATTTCCGTATTCATCTGTAAAGGAGCCCTCGCCTGACGTTGAACGTCCCACAGCCCAGTTGGTGAAGCCATCCTCAATACTCTGCGACTCCTTACCCGGTAGGTTGAAGTCAATCTTCTGTGCACTAACCGTGAGTGCACAGGTCGCTGCAAGCAGCATGGTTGTCGCTTTTCTCATAGCGTGTTACTGTAGTAAATGTTTTCTCGCTGGTATCGGTTTTCTATAACGTGTACCAGCAGTAATATTTGTTAGTTAGATATGATTTTATATAATAATGTGCAAAGTTACATTATATATTCCAAACTACTATACAAAGTTCTTCTATTTAACATAATTAAATA
>CALYTD010000150.1 GCA_945486445.1 uncultured Prevotellaceae bacterium | reverse complement strand
CTACGTATGCCGAGTTGGTTGTTCCCATCTCACCAATCTGGTCGAGGGTATATCCGAGGGCTATTTTCGCAGCTACGAAAGCGAGTGGGTAGCCTGTGGCTTTTGAGGCGAGGGCAGAAGAACGTGAGAGACGTGCGTTGATCTCAATGATGCGGTAGTCGTTGGTTTCGGCGTTAAAGGCGTACTGTATGTTACACTCACCTACGATGTTGAGGTGTCGTACGCACTTGATGGCGAGTTCCTGCAACATCTTTACCTGCTCCTCTGTCAGCGAACAGGTTGGTGCTACGACAATCGATTCGCCTGTATGTATGCCGAGTGGGTCGAAGTTCTCCATTGATGCAACGGTGAAACAATGGTCGTTGGCGTCACGTATTACCTCAAACTCTATTTCTTTCCAGCCTTTGAGGCTTTCCTCAACCAGCACCTGTGGAGCAAAGGTGAAGGCAGACTCTGCTATCTCCTTGAATGTTTTTTCATCAGGGCACACACCAGAGCCAAGACCACCGAGGGCGTATGCGGAGCGTATCATGATAGGGTAGCCTATCCTTCTTGCTGCTGCTATGGCGTCTTCCATGCTTTCGCAGGCCTGTGACACGGGAGTTTTGAGATCAACCTTGTCCAACTCTTTTACAAAGAGGTCACGGTCCTCGGTGTTCATTATTGCTTCTACGCTGGTGCCGAGTACCTCAACACCGTATTCCTTCAATACGCCGTTGCGATATAAGGCGGTGCCACAGTTGAGGGCTGTCTGGCCACCAAAGGCGAGAAGGATGCCGTCAGGACGTTCCTTCTTTATAATCTCTGTAACGAAATGGGTGTTTACCGGCAGGAAATATACCTTGTCGGCAATGCCCTCGCTGGTCTGTATGGTGGCAACATTTGGATTAATAAGCACTGAGCGTATGCCTTCTTCGCGCAGAGCTTTAAGGGCTTGAGAACCGGAGTAGTCAAATTCTCCCGCCTGTCCTATCTTCAGTGCACCTGAACCAAGGACAAGAACTTTCTTTAATTGCTTCTTCATATAATTGTTTAAGTTTGCTTGTTTGCCTGCTGAGGCATTGCCTCAACCAAGCCACAAAGTTAACGCTTTTTCGTGGTTTTATCAAATTATTGCACGTTTTTTTTTACGAAAACGTGTTTAACCGATATTTTTTCGTAATTTTGCAGTTATTCGATAAGCATTTACAATGAAAAAGACAGTAGATTTTCTCACTGCTTTGGCGGTGAACAATAACAAGACATGGTTTGACAGTCACAAGGAATTATACTTGGAGGCGAAGGCAGAATGGGACGCTTTCGCACTGCGTTTCCTTGCTGGCGTTGAGAGGTTTGACCCTCGTGTGAAGGGTTTGCAGTTGAAGGATATAACGTATCGCATATATCGTGACTTGCGTTTCACTCAGGACAAGCGTCCGTATAAATGGCATTTCGGTACGTATGTCTGTCCTGGTGGTAAGAAGTCGGGTATGGGAGGATATTATATCCATATAGAACCAGCAACCGACACCTATTTCCTCTGTGGCGGGCTGTATAACCCTGACAAACTAACGTTGAAGAGCATACGTGAAGAAGTGATGCTGGAGCCAGACGCTTTCCACGCCTCTTTGCAGTCATGCCCGGACTTTGAACTGCCGTGGGAGGCGGCGTTAAAGAAAGTGCCGAAGGATTATTCGCCACAAGACAGACACTCAGAGTATTACAGGTTGAGGAGTTTTGAGTTGTATAAGCGTATAGATAAGCTTGCGGTGCTGTCAAAAGGTTTTCTTGACAGTGCCTTATCTGACCTTGAACGCACGCAGCCTTTTACTGAGGTGCTTAACCGTTGCTTTGACTATGCGCACAGTGAGGATTGACATACTGCGCCTGTTGGTGGCGTTTCTTGTTATAGTTTGTGGCGCATGCGGAGGTGATGCAATACAGGCATTTCGGCAAGGGGCAGGGAAGCCCCTTGTGATACTCTATGATAACGATGTCCATTGTGCCACTGAGGGCTATGTAGCACTGTCACGTCTGCGTGAGGCTATCAGTGACACGGCATGGGTGGCGGTCACCAGCAGTGGCGATTTTCTGCAAGGTGGAGTGGCGGGAGCAGTCTCACGGGGGCAGTATATAGCGGATATAATGAGTGCAGTGGGTTATGATGCCGTGACGCTTGGCAATCATGAGTTTGACTACGGCATACCACGCATGAAGCAGTTGATACGCTCTGCTGCATTGCCTGTTACCTGTGTCAACCTGCATGACATCGAGGGTGACAGCACGGTGTATGCCCCTTACATAATGAAAAAGTATGGTGACAAGCACATTGCCTTCGTGGGCGTTGTCACACCGTCAACGCTTTACTCTGAGGCGTACGCCTTTTACAGTGATGGCGACAGCCTGCGGTATGACCTCTGTGATCGTAATGTGTATGAAAAAGTACAACAGGCAGTTGACGCAGCACGTAAAGAGGGGGCAGACTATGTTGTGGTGTTGTCTCATTTAGGTGAGGAGGCAACGCCGCAGAATGTTGATTCGCACGGTCTTGTAGCAGCAACGACAGGCATTGACGCTGTGCTTGACGGTCACACACACAGCGTTGTAGAATGTTGCAAGGTTCGGAATGGCGAAGGGAAGATGATACCCGTAACGCAAACAGGTACTAAGTGTGCGAATATAGGTAAGTTACACATAAGCGTTGAAGGAAAGGTTACAGCCCATCTCATTCCCTCAACGGCTTTCCCTCCTGCTGACGAGGGAGTGAGAGATAAGGTGCAGCAGGTTGTTGACAGTGTCAAGACAATGATGTCGGCGGTCACGGAAAGAAGAATCGGTTATACACCGTTCCCTGTTGAGATATTAGACAGCATGGGCCGGCAACGTGTGCGTTATGCTGAGACCAATGCGGGAGATATTGTAACAGACGCCTTGAGGGCATATACTGGGGCGGATATGGCTATTGTTAACGGTGGAGACATACGCTCTGGGATTGTGACTGGAGAGATAACGGTAGGTGATGTGATAGAGATGCTGCCGTACTCAAACCCTGTTGCGGTGGTAGAGGTGACAGGAAAGGAATTGCAAGAGTTGCTCAGCGTGTGCTGTCAGGAAGTTCCGAAGGCAAGTGGTGACTTCCCGCAAGTGTCAGGCATGAGGTTTTCGCTTGGTGACGGATTAAAGAAAGAGGTTAGTGACCTATCTGTATTAGACACTTTGTCAGGCGATTATGTACCTATTGATATTACAAAGAGATATACATTGGCGACTATTGAATATGCCATTACAGGTGGAGGACTGCATGGCCGTTTGCGGAATGTTCCCTGCATGAAGGATTATGACGTTACAGATACCGATGTTGTGATATGGTTCCTTGAGGAGGTGTTGCACGGAACGTTGCCCCTGAGATACGCCACGGTGCAGGGGAGGATAAATAACAAATCTGTAATCTATTAGTGATTACTGTGTAATTAGCACCAAATCGTGATGTAAAAAGGTGCTGATTATGGGGGGATTAGTTGTTAATTGTGAGTTAAGGGTTGTGAGTAAGGAACGTCCCTAAGCGGTGAGCGAACAGAAGGTTTGTTACCATAAAGGCAACACCAGCCGTTCCCCATAGCAGCAGTTCCATGGCAGTCATGGAATACCAGATGCTCTGTAAGCCAAGAAAAGAATAGGGAAGGAGGAGCAGGGAACTGACAATCCCCGGTATGTACCCCCTAAAAAGAATGACCTGCGCGATATGCACCAATAGATGTAGGGAGAAGGCCATGAACAGTGCAGACCATATTTGCATACAGTAGTCGCCCTGAACAAGCACATAACAGGTGGCGATAAGAAGAACAAGGAGTTCCTCAAAGGCTGCGACGGCAAACGCTTTGGTGTCGAGATGGCAAAGATGTGTTATAACAGGATTCAACTTCGGGAATCTTCTCAGCAGTGTGTCACGGTGTGACAGCATCCAACGATGCTGCACCAGCACTTCCTCTGCGTCATGTAAGAAGAAGGCAAGAGGAAATGGCAGGACAAGGTATAATACGCTTAAAGCACTCATTGTAGTATGTTTATATGGGAGAATATCGGTTGTTATATCTGTTCCAGACAGTAATATCGTGTCGAGGTTGGCATGATAGGGCCCTGCAAAAGTATCATTTGCATCGAAATCTATTTTCTTACCCAGAAAGTTGCA
>CALYTD010000149.1 GCA_945486445.1 uncultured Prevotellaceae bacterium | reverse complement strand
CTCGATGCACTTATCTCCACAGAAGAAGTGCGACCACAAGGCTCCTCAACAATAAACGAAATAGCAATAGACCTCATTGAGGCAAACCCCAACCAGCCCCGCCGAGAATTTGACCAACAAGCACTGCAAGAACTTGCCACAAGCATAAGGGAAATAGGAATAATACAGCCCATTACCCTAAGACAAGTAGAAGACAACCGCTTCCAGATAATAGCAGGAGAACGCCGTTGGAGAGCATCACAATTAGCAGGTCTGAAAGCCATACCAGCCTATATACGAACCATCAGCGACGAAAACGTGATGGAAATGGCCCTGGTAGAGAACATACAACGCGAAGACCTCAACGCCATAGAAATAGCACTGGCATACCAACACCTGCTCGACAACGACGGAATGACACAAGAAAAAGTGTCAGAACGCGTAGGAAAAAGCCGCGCCGCAATAGCCAACTATCTGCGACTGCTAAGACTTCCCGCACAAATACAACTGTCCCTGCAAAACAAAGAACTCGACATGGGGCACGCAAGAGCACTGCTGGCACTGGATTCACCATCTATGCAGATCAGACTCTATAAGGAAATAATGAAACACAACTATTCCGTGCGTAAAGTAGAAGAGATGGTGAACATACTCAAAAACGGCGAAGACATACAGACTGCCACCAAGACACTACACGGAAAAACATCACTGCCAGAAGAATATGAAGCACTAAAAAAACGTATCGCAGACAAACTATCAACAAAAATACAGATGAGTTGCTCAGCAAAAGGAAAAGGAAAAATAACAATACCCTTTACCTCAGACGAGGAACTGGAAAGAATCATCACATTGCTTGACAAGATTTAATAAAACAAGTCAGGGCTTCCCTCCCAAAATGGATATATGACCATAGCAGAAGGATGCACCATACAAACTGATGCAAAATCTGATAAAAACAAAAATATCACTCCTATCCCTTGTCTGTATGCTGTCAACACTGCTCCACGCAGAACCGACAACAAATGACACCTTGCAGAATATGCAGGCAGACACTTTGGCTGCAGGAACACCGCTTATATCAAAGCAAGACTCCGTAAAACTGCTGCAACTGGAGAAAAAAACAAGGAAGATAAAAGAGAAAAGAGACTGGCCCACATGGAAACCAGACCCAAAACGAGCCATGTGGCTGGCCATAGTACTGCCAGGAGCAGGACAAATATATAACCGGAAATATTGGAAACTACCAATAATATATGGAGGGTTCCTCGGATGCGCATACGCTATGAGGTGGAACAACCAAATGTATCTGGATTATTCACAGGCATATCTTGACATAATGGACGATGATCCGACGACAAAAAGTTACACCCAGTTTCTGCATCTCGGCACACAAATAAACGCTTCAAACGAAGAACGTTACAAAAGCATATTCAAGTCACGCAAAGACAAGTACCGCAGATGGAGAGACCTAAGTTTCTTCTGTATGCTTGGAGTTTACGCCCTATCCATCATTGATGCGTACGTAGATGCATCATTATCACAATTTGACATATCCGACGATTTAAGTCTGAGACTACAGCCAGCCGTAATAAACGGCGGAACACACCCAGTAGAAAACTCACACACACCGTCAGGAATAGGCGCAAGCAACTCCGCCCTCGGCGTACACGGCACACTTACATTTTAACAAGAAACAAAAAGACACCACATTCTAAATATAATGACACTGAACAAAATTAAACTTCTAACAATCATCGCCCTGTTCATACTGGGCGTTTCGCCATTCATCGCAAATAACGTAAGTGCAAATACAGTAAACACATCAATAGAAAAGAAACAAAAAGAACCTGCACCAAACGAAGAACAAGCAGAAGCAGATGAAGAAGATGATGAAGAAGCAACAGCTGACGACGAAGAAGAAGAGGAAACAACAGAACAGATTACAGAAGCAGACATTGACGATGAAGAGATAATCGTAAACACAAAAGACGGTAAAGAAGAAATTTTCGAGGTACCAGAAGGAATGATTATTGACCTCGAAAAAACGATGTCAGAATATAATAACAAACAATATCTCACGATAGACACCACCTGCAACCTACGAGACGTTAACCCCATCTTTGAACAGGAAGTGTATCTCGACAGGCTAAAGCGTTTGCCTACCGCAATGGAAATGCCCTGGAACGAAGTAGTACAGAGATTCATTGACCGATACAGCGGAAGATTACGCAAGTCAGTAAGCTACATGCTTGGTGCCTCAAACTTCTATATGCCGATATTCGAGCAGGCATTAGAGGTTTACGGCCTGCCGTTAGAACTAAAATATCTACCAGTGATAGAGTCCGCACTCAATCCCAATGCAGTAAGCCGAGTAGGCGCAACAGGACTATGGCAGTTCATGGCAGCAACAGGAAAAAGATATGGTTTGAAGTTGAACTCAATGATAGACGAGCGACGTGACCCCGTGAAAGCCTCCTACGCAGCAGCCCATTATCTCAGCGACCTATACAGTATCTTTGAAGACTGGAATCTGGTAATAGCTGCATATAATGCAGGTCCCGCCAATATACAGAAAGCAATACAGCGTGCAGGAGGAGTAAAAGACTACTGGCAGATATACCCTTATCTCCCAACAGAGACACGAGGATACGTCCCAGCGTTCATCGCAGCAAACTATATAATGAACTATTATTGTGAGCATAATATATGTCCGATGCTCACAACACTGCCGACACAGTCGGATACAATAATGCTTTACCAGAACGTTCACTTCGAACAAGTGGCAAACGTGTTGGGAATAAGCATTGAAGAACTACGTTCCCTAAACCCACAATACCGCAGAGACGTGGTTACAGGCTACACAGAACCGACTGATTTAAGGCTACCGATGGAGTATATTGCACAGTATATTGCCAACGAAGACTCCATTCTCGCCTACAATGTGGACCAGTTGATGAAGCGTGATATGGTGGAAGTGAACGACAATGCACCCGCCTATCGCTCTACACGCAAGACAAGTACCACATCAAAGAAGGGCAGAAACTCTAAGAAATCAACCAAACGAAAGAAGTCAAAGGGCAGCAGGACAGTGAGCATAAAGAGTGGTGACACACTTGAAAAGATTGCGAAACGCCACGGAACGACCGTTGCAAAACTAAGAAAACTCAACAAAATCTCCGGTAGTAATATCAGAGCAGGAAAGAAGTTGAAGGTTAGATAGCAACAGAGTGAACGCTCCATTTCCACTATCCTTTGAACATGGACCAACGACCTGAACAACCTAAACAGACAATATGACAGAGGAAGGAATGATACAAGCAGCATTTGACAATCTGCTGCAAGGTTATTTGAATTCCAATCACCGTAAAAAGGTGGACGTAATCCAAAAGGCTTACAACTTCGCTTTGCACGCTACGCAGAATGTAAGGCGACCATCTGGTGAGCATTACATGATACATCCTATCGCTGTGGCGACCATAGCGTCACAGGAAATGGGGCTTGGCAGCACCTCCATCTGTGCAGCCTTGTTACATGATGTTGTAGAGAAGAGCGACTATAACATTGATGATATCAAGGTTATTTTTGGTTCAAAGATAGCCCAAATAGTAGAAGGCCTGACAAAGATAGCTGGTGGTATCTTCGGTGACAAGGCCTCTGAGCAGGCAGAAAACTTCAAGAAACTGCTGTTGACGATGAGTGAAGACATTCGCGTTATCCTCATTAAGATATGCGATCGTCTTGACAATATGAGGCATCTTGATGCACAACCAGTCGCCAAGCAGTATAAAATAGCGGGTGAGACATTGTTCATCTATGCACCACTGGCAAACCGTCTGGGGCTGAATCAGATTAAAACGGAGTTAGAAGACCTGTCATTCAAGTACGAACACCCAGAGGAATATGCTGGCATAGAGAAAAAACTGGCCTATACACATGAGCAACGCGAACATCTATTTGATGATTTTACCAACCCTATTAGGGAGGCTTTAGACAGGATTGGCACCAAATACGAGATAAAAGCGAGGATAAAAAGCCCCTACTCCATTTGGAACAAGATGCAGAAGAAACATGTTTCTTTTGATGAGATATACGATATTCTTGCGGTGCGCATAGTCTTCACTCCCCACAACAGGGAGGACGAGGTAAAGGAGTGTTTCAACATCTATGTGGAATTATGCAAACTTTATCAGTCACATCCTGACC
>CALYTD010000148.1 GCA_945486445.1 uncultured Prevotellaceae bacterium | reverse complement strand
GAGCAGGAAACTTCAGCGGTACACTAATCAATGCCGTGGCATGGCACATGAAAGACGTGCCAGACTTTGACCCAAACTCACCAGAAGTAGGCCTCGTACACCGCATAGATAAAGATACCAGCGGCTTGCTCGTAGTAGCAAAAACACCCGACGCAAAGTCCAGTCTCGGCAAACAGTTCTTCAACCACAACACACACCGCTCCTACAACTGCCTCGTATGGGGACACTTTACCGAAGACAGCGGACGAATAGAAGGCAACATCACACGTGACCCCAAAGACCGTCTGCGCATGACCGTAGCACCGCTAGACTCAGGAATAGGCAAACCCGCCGTCACACACTGGAAGGTAATGGAGAAATTCGGATATGTAACCCTCGTGGAATGCGTGCTCGAGACAGGCCGCACCCACCAGATACGAGCCCATATGAAGCACATAGGTCACCCACTCTTCGGCGATGAACGCTACGGAGGCAGTGAGATACTACGCGGACAACGCTCCTCCTCATACAAGGCTTACATACAAAACTGTTTCAGCCTCTGCCCGCGGCAGGCACTGCACGCACGCACACTCGGTTTCAAACACCCCGTGACAGGCGAGCAAATGGACTTCACCAGCGAGTGGCCGGCAGACTTTGCCGCACTGATAGAGAAGTGGCGGAAACTGACACAGAACACAATTCCCGGATAATAAAAAACATAATCTCAAAATGAAACGTACAATAGCAGTAATCTGTGGCGGTGACTCATCCGAGCATGACGTGTCACTGCGTTCCGGAGCAGGCATCTACTCCTTCTTCAACAAAGACAAATACAACGTCTTCATCGTTGACATAAAAGGCCTGGACTGGCACGTCAACCTGCCCGACGGCACCACCGCGCGCATTGACCGCAACGACTTCTCCTTCCAAATGGACGGAGAGAAAAAGACATTTGACTATGCCTACATCACCATACACGGCACACCGGGAGAGAATGGATTGCTTCAGGGGTACTTCGACCTGTTGCATATTCCATATTCTACCAGCGGAGTACTGGTGGAGGCAATGACCTTTGACAAGTTCGTACTCAACAACTACCTGCGCCAGTTCGGCGTAAGCGTGGCGGAAAGCATACTCGTCCGTCAAGGCGAGGAGCACAACATCACCGAGGAAAGCATCCTCTCCACCGTGGGATTCCCATGCTTCGTCAAGCCCGCGGCAGACGGTTCCAGCTTCGGAGTGAGCAAGGTAAAGGCATATCCGCAACTCGCCTCGGCACTCGACAAAGCCTTCTGCGAGCACGAGACAGCCATGATAGAGAGTTATCTCCAGGGAACAGAAATCTCGCAGGGCGTATATAAGACGCGCAACAAGAGCGTTGTGCTGCCGGCAACGGAGGTGGTTACAGCCAACGAGTTCTTCGATTTCGACGCGAAATACAACGGACAAGTGCAGGAGATAACCCCCGCGCGCCTCGCACCGGAGACCGCTGAGCGCGTGGAGAAGATTACATCGGCAATCTATGACATACTGCACGCCAACGGCATAATACGCATTGACTACATAATCAGCAAGAACGCCGACGGCACTGACAAGATAAACATGCTGGAGGTGAACACCACTCCGGGCATGACACCCACCTCTTTCATCCCGCAGCAGGTGCGCGCCGCGGGGCTGAACATGGCAGATGTGCTTGAAGACATTGTTGAAAACCAGTTTTAACAGGTTGAAGGTTGGAGGTTATGGGTTATAGGTCTTTGGTTCACAGCATCCTTTTCCCCTACCCTCCAACCTACAACCTTACACCTATAACCCTCCAACCTTGCTTATGACCATACACGATTTCGACGAAATCCGCCCCTATTCAGAGGACGAGATGCCTGTGATATTCAACGAACTGCTTGCCGACAGACAATTCAACCGTGTTTTGCGGGCGCTTATGCCAGGCGTTCCCGCAGGGATGCGCAACGGTATTCTGCGGTTGATGTACCGTGGCGTCAGAAGTTCTCAGGACTTCCAACTGCGTTTCATGAAGCCAGTAGTGCGATACATAATATGGAAATGTACCGCAGGAATGACATTCAGCTATCCCAGGGATTTCTCAAAACATGGACGATATATATTCCTCTCCAATCATCGTGACATCGTTCTTGACTCAGCCTTCCTTGACGTCGCACTTGCTGGAAATGGCTTTGAACGTACGGTGGAGATAGGGATAGGCGATAACCTGCTCATCTATCCGTGGATAAAGAAACTCGTCCGCATGAACAAGGCATTCACCGTGCGCAGGGGACTTACCTCACATGAGATGATGCGGTCGTCTGTTCTCATGAGCCAATATATCCACTTCGCCGTCAATGACAAGCAGGAGAACGTGTGGATAGCACAACGTGAGGGACGGGCAAAGGACTCTGACGACCGCACACAGGACTCGGTGCTTAAAATGTTCTGCCTCGGTGCACCAGAGGAACTGCTGAAGCAACCTGGTGTTACGCCTGGGGGAAGTGTCATAGTGGCTTTGAAGAATTTGCATATAGCACCACTTACCATATCTTACGAATATGACCCCTGTGATTATCTTAAGGCAGAGGAATTTCAGTTCAAGCGTGATGTGCCAGGGTGGAAAAAGTCAAAACAGGATGACTTGGACAATATGAAAACAGGAATACTCGGCAAGAAGGGTCGTGTGCATTATGAACTCTCACCCTGTATAGACTCATGGCTTGATACCATTGACCCAGAATTGCCCAAGAAGGACATCTTCCGCATCGTGGCAGAGCACATAGACCGCGAGATACACTCACGCTACCGTCTGTACCCATGTAACTGGATAGCACTAGATGAACTTGACGGTACAGACCATTCTGACAAATATACCGGCAAGGACAAACTGACATTCGAAAGGTATCTGCAAGGACAACTCGCAAAAGTGAAGGTTCCAAACCCCGACACAGCGTTCCTTCGGGAGCGTATGCTCACCATGTACGCCAACCCGGCACGCAACTTTCTCGCCGCTAATAAGGCGTGATCACGTAGGGGAACACTACAACTCTTAACGCAGAATGATACGTAAAACGATATTGCGCACCATAATTCTGGCAGCATTGACAAACTTAATGACGGCTTGCAACCACGAAAGCTATGAGGAGGGTGAGGGCAGTTTGTCATACCTGCACGCCGACTATGCTGACATAACCATCACAGCCGGAAAGGTGACCAGCATAATTACAGACGACAATGCACAGTTGCCACTCCCGCAGAATCTGGCGGCCAGTGAGCAACTGCCGCCAGACACCATGCTGCGACGCCTCATACACTATACTATGACTGACAAAAGCACTGCGGTGGACATTGTGAAACTAACCGACGTGTCCGTTCTGTTGCCACATGGTAAAGATGAGATTGCAGAGATGAAGACTGACCCCGTGCGACTCACCGCTGTATGGATGGCACAAAACAAACGTTACATCAATCTTAATTTGGGACTAATGGTAGGCAACAGCGATGACAAATCCCAAACCCAACTAGTGCAGGTAGTAAGTGACTCCATACATACCCAGGGAAGGGGTGCCGTATATCTCACACTGTATCACGATCAAGCAGGTCTGCCAGAATACTACACACAGGAGGTGCACATTAGTTTTCCACTTGATAAACTTGCTGACACAGCCATGCAGCCAGATACCATAAGCATCACAATCAACACATATCAAGGCATCGTAACCAAAATGTTCACACGATAAAAAAATCTCACGACTATGAAAAAAATAACAACACCAAACGCACCAGCCGCCATTGGCCCATACAGTCAGGCAATAATAGCAAACAAAACGCTATACGCTTCAGGACAAATACCCATCGATCCACAAACAGGTAACATCGTCAGTGGAGGTATTGAGGCACAGGCACACCAAGCCTTCACCAACGTAAAGAACCTTGTTGAGGCAGCCGGCACCACCATGTCTGCCGTGCTCAAGGTCACGGTTTTCATGGCAGACATGGCAGACTTCGCCGCTGTCAACGCCATCTACGCGCAATATTTCACGGAGCCATATCCTGCACGCTCTGCCGTAGCAGTGAAACAACTACCCAAGGGAGCCCTGATAGAAGTAGATGTGATAGCACAAATGTAAAGGAAACCTTCACAAAACGCCGACAATCACTCCCAAAAACAAAGAAAATCCCCGTTATTTTCAAAAAACTTTGCAAAACATTTGGT
>CALYTD010000147.1 GCA_945486445.1 uncultured Prevotellaceae bacterium | reverse complement strand
AAGGCGTGATGTCTTGCCACTTTCTTTCAACAAGTTTCCGAAGAACAGCATACCAAGAAGCGGAAGGCCTGAGGGCACGAGGAAAGTCGTAAGCAGTAGTCCGATGATAGGGAACAGTATGCGTTCTGTCTGGCTTACCTGACGTCCTGGTTTCATCTTTATCAGACGCTCCTTGTTTGTTGTCAGCAGGCGCATGATGAATGGTTGGATAACCGGTACGAGAGCCATGTAAGAGTAGGCACATACTGCTATCGCTCCCATTAGGTTGGGGCTGAGTTTGCTTGACAAGAATATTGCTGTCGGACCGTCTGCTCCTCCTATTATGGCAATGCCTGCTGCCTGGTTAGGTTCAAAGCCTAACAGCAGTGCTATCATGTAAGCTCCGAAGATACCGAACTGTGCTGCTGCGCCAATCAGTATCAATTTGGGGTTTGCTATGAGGGCGGAGAAGTCCGTCATGGCACCTATGCCGAGAAAGACGAGTGGGGGATACCAGCCCTGTCTGACGCCTTGGTAGAAGATGTTGAGTACGGAATTGTCCTCATACAGTCCTATCTCTAATCCTGCATCAGCCCTGAATGGAATGTTACCAAGTATGATTCCCAGACCGATTGGTACAAGTAGCAATGGCTCAAAGTCCTTTTTGATTGCCAGCCAGATGAAGAATGCTCCGGTAACAATCATGATAAGGTTGCCCACCGTGGCGTTAGCGAATCCGGTGTAGCTTATAAAGTCATTGAAATTGGTTATAATGAATTCACCGATTGACATGGTTGTATGTTTTGATTACGTTTATGCTATCGTGACAAGTACGGCTCCTTCCATTACAGAGTCTCCTACATTCACCATTACTGAGGTGATTGTACCGGCGTTTTCTGCTTCTATACTGTTCTGCATTTTCATTGCTTCCAGTACTACAACGGTGTCGCCTACGGCTACGGTGTCACCTACTTTCACCTTTATTGAGGTTATAGTGCCCGGCAGTGGTGATGTTACCTTTGTTCCTTCGCCTGCTTTTACTACTGGTGCGGCTTCTGTTTTTTCTACTGTTCCCTGCACTATTGCTGGTTGTGGCTTTACTGATGGTGCTTTCTTTGCAATGGTACTGCCCACTGATATGGGTTGTTTCATCTCCACATCAAATTCTATTCCGTTGACAGTTACCTTTGCAAGAGTGCCTTCTACCTCTATGATGTCAACTTCGTAGTCATTTCCTTGTACTGTATATTCAAACTTTGCCATGGTTGTCTGTTTGTTTTTTAGGTTTTATGTTTTGCCTTTTGTCTTGTGGATTACCTTCTGGTAATGTGCTGATAGGTTATATTACGCTGTTGTTCTGGGTGTTTATGAAGGTGTGTTCTGCCCATGTTGACTGGTGCGGTTTTATTGTAAGTATGCCTGATTCTACGTCATGTACGTCGTCAGTGTATTGTTGTAGGGCAAGTGCTATTACCGCAATGTATATTTCTTTGTCTCTACCCTTTGTCTCTATGCCGTCTTTTAGTATGTTGGTTGTCTTGTGGCGAACTTCGTTTATCTTCTTGCTTGTCTTGACAATGGGTTTTATTGGCTGTACTGCTGCTACTTTTTTCAGTTTCTGCTGACGGTCAGCCACGTAGCCGAATATGGCGAAGAAGATGTAAAGCAGTGCGAGGCACATGAAGACTATTCCCATACATAGTACTGTTATGCCGTAGCCGTGTGGGTCATCGCGTTTCAACTTCTCTATTTTTGACATTGAAGCCTGTATGAAGTTGTCTATTCCTGGTGTTACGGCGTCTTCTGCTTTTATTGTCCATCGGCTTTCACCGTCATTGTATCTGGCGTATGATGTGTTGGCTTTTAGTGCTGGTATGGTTACGCTGTCAATGAGATCCACGGCGTTTCCGTCATATAATGCTATCCATATCTGCTTTGCGCTGTCGGCTTTTGTTGTCAGGTGTAGTGTGCCGTTTGCTGGATTGCTATTGAGGTAGAATACGATGTGTTGGCGTGCTGACAGTTGTGTGCGTGTGTCTCCGTTGGGTATGATGCTCATTTTCTTCATTCTCTCCGGCACAGTCATTTTCTTGTCCAGTACGGAGGGGTCGGTGGTGATGTACATACCACGGATATTGTAGGTTGAGTATGCCGTGTTGACTATCTCTACCCATGCTTTGTTGTTACCGAACTCATCTTTGATGCTGTTGGTATTGTTTGTCATAACCTCATTGATTTTTATGTTGCTTGCGCCTTGTGCTAATGCGCTTGCTGCTATGCCAATGAGGATTGTTAGAAGGATTGCAACACGTTTCATAGGTTGTATTGTAATAATGTATTGTAATATTAGGCTTTATCGTTTCTGGCGGTGTGTCTTTTCTCCTGCCTTGTTGTATCTGTTATCAGCAGAATATGAGAACCATTATCTGTGCGGTGAATATTCTCAGGAACATACTTAGCGGATATACTGTGGAGTATCCTATTGAGGGTGCGTCCTTTGAGCATGTTGCGTTGGCGTATGCCAGTGCTGGCGGGTCTGTATATGAGCCGGCTATCATACCCATTATGGTGAAGTAATTGAACTTGTATCGCCACCGTGCTATGGAGCCTACGATGAGTATTGGGACGATGGTGATTATTACACCTGTAAGTACGTATAGCAGTCCGTCGCCTGCTACTACCGTATCTACGAAGTTTGCTCCTGCTTTTATGCCCACGCTTGACAGGAACAGAACGAGTCCTATCTCGCGCAGCATGAGGTTGGCTGATGTTGTCGTGTATGTCACGAGGTGCATCTTGTAGCCGTATCGGCCTATTAGGATGGCTATTATCAGTGGTCCTCCGGCTATACCGAGTTTCATTGCCACCGGTATTCCGGGTATTGCGATGGGTATGCTGCCGAAGATTATGCCGATAACGATACCTATGAATATTGTTCCGATGTTAGGATGGTCAAGGTGTTTGGTGGCATTTCCTAATAGTGCTGATACGCGGTTTACGCTCACTTGGTCGCCTACTACCATCACGCGGTCACCTACTTGCAGCGGCAGGTCGGTGCGTGCGAAGATGTCCATGCCCTGACGTGTCACGCGTGTTACGTTTACTCCGTATATGCTTGAGAAGTGCAACTTCGCTGGTGTTTTACCGTTTATCTCTGGTTTTGTGATGATTATGCGTTTTGAAATCATCTGTTTTGTCTTCTCTTGTTCTGCGAACTCAGGCACAATGGTTTCTCTGCCTATGAAGGCCTGCACTGCTTCTGCGTCGGCTTCGGGGCATACGATGAATGCCTTGTCGCCTATTTCCAGTGTGGTGCTGCTCTTGGGGAATATTAGTTCGCCGTTGCGGAGAATACGTGAGCACACGAAGTCACGTTTTAGGAAGTCGTGTATTTCGAGTATTGTGTGCCCTGCAAGAAACTCGTTTTGCACGATGAGGTGCATCAGGTGTGGCTTTGCTGCAATGTTTGTCTCCTGACTGCTCAGTTCTTTTTCTTCTTCGTTCAGTTTGATGCGGAACAGATAGCGTATGGCTATGGTCGCTGCTATTATGCCTACTACACCGAGTGGGTAGGCGCAGGCATAGCCATTGGCTATGGTCGGCGCGCCATCGGGGAATAATGTCTGCAAGGCTTCGTTGGCAGCACCAAGTCCTGGAGTGTTGGTAACAGCCCCGTAGAGCGTGCCTATCATCATCGGAAGGTTGGCACGGTCGCTGGTGTCGAAGAAGATAACGTAACATGCAAACATTACGAGTATGTTCAGCAGAATGGCGGAAGTGGCTAACAGATTGAGAGTTATGCCTCCTTCCTTGAAACTCGAGAAGAAACCGGGACCGACTTGTAGGCCTATCATGAATACGAAGAGGATAAGTCCGAAGTCTTGTACAAATGTGAGTGTGTCGGTTGGGGCTGTGAAGCCGATGTGGCCAGCCACGATGCCTGCGAAAAGTACAAAGGTCACGCCGAGTGATATGCCTCCTATCTTTATTTTACCAAGATAGACACCGACAGATATTACAATGGCGTAAAGCAGGGCTATGTGTGCCACGCTGGTCGTATTAGTAAATAAGTTTAAGACCCATTCCATGGTTCAGCGTTGTATGTAGTGCTTTTTTAATTGTTCATGTAGATTTTGTATGCGGCGCAAAATTAGTAATTATTTTTAATATGAGCAAATTATTTCGGGTAATTTTTCCCTTAGAAGCCCTTTATGTTCTTATTCC
>CALYTD010000146.1 GCA_945486445.1 uncultured Prevotellaceae bacterium | reverse complement strand
ACACAACGCTCAGACTTCGGCATCGCCAGTTACGACAAAACAGGCCACTTGTTAAACTGCAACAAAGCCTTCCTCGACTTCTTCTGCAAGGGAGCACCAGACCGTGGAGATGAGTTTATACGCACAACAAGGCTCCGCAAACTCTGCGTCATGCTCAACGGAATAGTCCTTGAGAAAGATATGGACGCATGGTTCTGCGCCCCTATCGACATTCCCGCCCTCAATCTGAAAGAGAATGTGGAGCTGAGGCTGAGGGCGGTAGGCGACAGTATCCATAGCCACCACGGCTATGTGCTCACCATCTACGACCAGGAGGAGGTGTGCAGGCTGCGTAAGGAGATGCAGGACACCAACTACGAACTCGCCGAGACAAAGCGGAAGCTGGAGAAATATCAGGCAGAACTGCGCTTCATCACACACCATAACAAGATGGATATATTCCGCTGGCAGGCAGGAAACGATTACTTCGAACTATCAGGAGACGGCCTGCTGTACAACAGGAAGATGTCTATCGCTGACTACGAAGCCAGCCTTGCCAGCGACAGCCGTGACAGTTTCTGCCGTGCCATGGCAGCGCCCGACAAGGAGTTTACCCACACCAAGCGTTACACCCACCACCTGCAACGGGTAGATAACAAGGTAACCGACCGATATTTTGAGGTTAACTGCACCCCGTCATACGACAAGCAAGGACGCTTCAACGGCTTCTACGGCATACGATATGACACCACTAATCTTGTGCTCACACAGCGGGAACTGAGCGTTCAGACGGTGAAAGCACAGGAATCAGGGCGACAGAAGGCACAGTTCCTTGCCAACATGACACACGAACTGCGCACACCGCTGAACGCAATAAACGGCTTTGCGGAGATAATGTCATTCCTTACCACCAGCGAAGAGAAACGGCAGTATCTGGACATCATGTCACATAACTGCACCATGCTTATCAACCTCGTGGATAATATCCTGCAACTTACCAAGATAGATACCGAGGGTATCACCATTCGCAGGGTCGAGACAGACTTCGCCGCGGCCTTCCGCAGAAAGGCAGAGAGCATGAGGAAGTATATCAACAACCCCGAGGTGCAGTACAGGATAGACACCCCCGTGCGCTCACTGATAATAAACATCGACGCAGAGCGTGTGCTGCAAATCTTTGAAGCCTTCTTCACCAACGCCTCAAAGTTCACGCAACAGGGCTTCATTCACGTCGGATTCCGCTACTGCGACGGCGTGCTCAGCCTCTATTGTCGTGACACCGGCTGCGGAATACCACAGGAAAAGCAGGCGGGGATATTTGAACGCTTCGTCAAACTCGACGAGTTCGTGCAGGGAACAGGTCTCGGTCTCGCACTCTGCAAGACCATAGCCGACCGCATGGGAGCCACCATCGACCTCTATTCACGTGAGGGCGAGGGCACGGTAATATCCCTCAGCGTGGACACAAACACGCAGCCCGGGACGCCAGACGTGCAGTTCTTCCCACCGAAGCAACACCAGTAGGGCGTGAATCCGCTGCTTAACAGAGGACATATAATAGTAAAACAAGAATAAAGAACAAAGAAAACATGCTGACAATCACATCTTACGAGGACTTCGCACAGTACGAAGGCAAGGAGCTCGGCACGTCCGGCTACATTCAACTGACACAAGAACGCATCAACCTCTTCGCCGATGCCACGCTCGATCACCAGTGGATTCACGTGGATACAGAGAAGGCCAAGAACGAGAGTCAGTTCGGGACAACCATCGCCCACGGCTACCTCACCCTCTCAGTGCTGCCATATCTGTGGAACCAGATAGTGGAAGTGAAGAACGTGAAGATGCTCGTCAACTACGGCATCGACAAGATGAAGTTCGGACAACCGGTCCTTTCAGGCCAGAGCCTCTCCCTCACCACCTCGCTGCACAGCATCGCCAACCTCCGCGGAGCGGTCAAGACAGAGGTGAAGTTCACCATGAACGTCAAGGAAACAGGCAAGAAAGCCATAGAGGGCATTGCCATCTTTATCTATTATTTTAATTAGTTGTTTAGTGTTTTAGTTGTTTAGTGTTTTGGTTATTTGGTAGGTTGGTTGTTTGCTTGTTTGGCTATTCCCCTGTTTGCTGATTTATTCCACTCTATTTTGTAGGTTACAATAGAGTCCATGATACCAAACTATGCAACCTCAAAACGGTCATAACATCCAACCACTAAACATCCAAGCCACCAACCTACCAAATAACTAAAAAACTAAACAACCAAATAACCAAATCACTAACCCCATGCCCAAACCCCTATTCACCACCCTTCTCCTCGCCCTCACGCTCACTGTCAGCGCGGAAGGACAGCCCGTGCTGCCCGGATTCCACGCCGACCCGGAGGTGCTCTACTCGCAAAAGACGGGGCTATACTACATCTACTCCACCACCGACGGCGTGCCGAGGTGGGGCGGACACTACTTCACCGTCTTCTCATCCCCCGACCTCCGCGACTGGAAAGACGAGGGAGTGATGCTCGACGTGCGCTCCGACCAGGTGCCGTGGGCAACGGGCAACGCCTGGGCACCGTGCATCATAGAGCGCAAGCAGGCCGACGGAACATACAAGTACTACTTCTATTTCTCCGCCCACAACCCCAAATCCGGGCGCAAGGAGATAGGCGTTGCCGTCAGCGACAGCCCCACAGGCCCCTTCAAGGAGGCAGGAGCACCCATCATTACCGATGCCGACAGACCCAAGACACGCAAGGGCGGGCAGGCAATAGACGTGGATGTCTTCCAAGACCCGCAGTCAGGCAAGTGCTACCTCTACTGGGGCAACGGCTTCGCGGCAGGCGCGGAACTCAACGACGACATGCTCTCCATAAAGCGGGAGACCACCGTTGACCTCACGCCCAAGGGCGGAACGCTCCAGACATGGGCATACCGCGAGGGCACATACGTGTTTTATCGCAAGGGAAAGTACTACATGCACTGGTCCGTTGACGACACAGGCTCGCCCAACTACCACGTCTGCTACGCCACAGCCACATCGCCCCTGGGCCCATACACCATCAATCCCGACAGTTACAACGTCATAAAGCAGGTGCCGGAGAAGGAAATCTACGGCACGGCCCACAACAGCGTGCTCCAGATACCCGGCAAGGACAAGTGGTACATAGTCTATCACCGCATCAACAAAGACTACCTCCACGACCGCGAGAAGGGCGGTCCGGGAGTGCACAGGGAGGTCTGCATAGACCGTATGGAGTTTGACAAGCACGGCAATATCATCCCCGTCACGCCCACCACCACCGGCGTAAAGCCCGTGAAACCTACCAAGAAATAAGTATTTTCCCCCCTTTTCACGTGCGGAAAGCAAAATAACCCTGCCGGAAGACAGCGTAAATAAAAGATTTTTCTTAACTTTGCATCCGTAGCCTGCATCATATTACGGCAGGCTGCGGATGCTTTTTTTGTAAACAAACAGCACAACCATGACACTCAACGAACTGCACATACTCCGGTCAGCACGCATCGACAGCGTGGGCGGCGAAGGCTCACTGCGCCAGCACTTCCTCGACATGGGGCTCATACCCGGCGCCGTCGTCACCCTGCGCAAGTACGCCCCCATGGGCGACCCCATGCAACTGGAGGTACACGGATATGAACTTACGCTGCGCAAGGCAGACGCCGCGCGCATCACCGTCACCCCGCTCACTCCGCAGGAGGCGGCAGCCGTGCAGGCGGAGGAGGCGGAGGAGGAACTGCACATACCCTCAGACCACCCCGGACTGGGTGAGGGTGGGCGATACCATGACCCCGCACACGAGCGTCCGCTGCCCGACAGCACAAAGCTAACGTTCGCCCTTGCCGGCAACCAGAACTGCGGAAAGACAACCCTCTTCAACCAACTCACAGGCGCAAACCAGCACGTGGGCAACTTCCCCGGCGTCACCGTGGATCGCAAGAGCGGCACTATACGCGGCACACGAAACACGGAGGTCACCGACCTGCCGGGCATATACAGCCTCTCGCCATACACAAGCGAGGAGATAGTGAGCCGCGAATTCATACTCGGAGAGCGTCCGCGCGGCATCATCAACATTGTTGACGCGACAAACATAGAGCGCAACCTCTACCTCACCATGCAGCTCATGGAACTCGATGTGCCTATGGTCGTGGCGCTGAACATGATGGACGAGATGGAGGGCAACGGCGGACACATACGCATCAACGACATGGAACGCCT
>CALYTD010000145.1 GCA_945486445.1 uncultured Prevotellaceae bacterium | reverse complement strand
GTATATCAACGGCGGAGTGATACGTGCCTTCGGCGGAAACTCGCCCGAATGCGGCATTGACGCGAACACGGAAGACGGCTATAACGTGTATTTCACAGGCGGAACACTGCTTGCCGTGGGCGGCGGCAACTCCGTTCCCAAGTCTGCCACGCAGGCTTACATCAGCGCGTCAGCGCCAGTCACGGCAGGCAGCACCGTCTCTTTGGCAAGCGGTTCCACCACCTTGGCAACGTTCACCGTGCCCGAGAACTACACGGGCAGCAGCTCAAGCGGCACACAACCCGGCGGACGCGCAGGATGGGGAGGCCCCGGAGGCAACCGGCCCGGCGGCAGTAGCGGCGGCTCATTGCTCATAACCTGCGCCGGACTGACAGCCGGCAGCAGTTACACCCTTACCTACGGCACCTCCACCACCACGGTCACGGCGAAGTAGCCAGGGGAACCTGAAACAGGAATATGCACAAAAAAGTCCTGCAAAGGCAGAGTATCGATGTGTGACACTCAGCCTTTGCAGGACTTCTTGTTATAGTTGCCGCCTGCTGTCTTGCGCTATCTGTTATGCGTGCCGTAGGCTATCCTCCGCTTCTGGAAGTCCGTTGCACGCCGCTCTGAGTCAGCAGACAGCTTGCCATTGATATACTTCTCCATCATCAGTGCGCCGATAGGCACGCCGTAATCAGCGCCGAAACCGCCGTTCTCCACATATACGGCTATCGCAATCTTGGGGTTGTCCATGGGTGCGAAACCCATGAATACGGAGTGGTCTTGCCCTCGGTTCTGCGCCGTTCCCGTCTTTCCGCATACGAGGTAGTCAGCGCGGTTGGCGGCTTTACACGTGCCTTTTACGACAGAGGAACGCATTCCCGCCACAACCCACTCGTATGCCTCACGTGATGCCATAGTGCGGTGCTTGGTGGTGAATGTTGTGTCAAGCGGTTCCCCTTCCACCTGTTTCACTACGTGGGGCGTGATGTAATAGCCGCGGTTGGCGATTGTTGCGCCAAGGTTGGCTATCTGCAACGGAGTAAGATTGACCTCGCCCTGACCTATGGATATGGATATGATGGTAAGACCGTTCCAAGAGCCCTTGTAGGCGTTGTCATAGTAGTCGCCGTTGGGTATAAGTCCACGCTTCTCGCCAGGCAGGTCTATGCCGAGTTTGTACCCAAAACCCATTGATACCATATAGTCACGCCAGCGATTCATAGCCATTAGTGGTTTGCCGTACTTGCCCCTGTTGCCTATCATGTAGTAAAGTCCCCAGCAGAAGTATGCGTTGCAGGAGGTGGAGAGGGCATCAACGATGGCTGTCGGTGAACTGTGTCCGTGGCAACCCACGTGCAGACCGCGGTAGGAGAAGCCGTGGTAACAGGGGAAGGCCGTGTGCGGCGTTATGATACCCTCAGTAAGAAATGTCAGGGCTTGGCTGGTCTTGAAGGTAGAACCGGGCGGGTACTGACCCATTATGCTGCGGTTGAGCAGGGGTTTCCAACTGTTTCGCTGCAGTGCGAGGTGGTTCTTGCTACGCTTGCGACCTGTCATTATGCGGGGATCGTATGTAGGTGAGGACACCATGCACAGTATTTCGCCCGTTGAAGGCTCTATTGCCACGATGCTACCTATCTTCCCTTCCATGAGACGCTCGCCTAATGCTTGTAGCTCTATGTCCAACGAGAGCGTCAATGACTTGCCGGCAACGGGCTTTTTGTCTAACCTGCCGTTCTGATAGCGTCCTTTTATGCGACCACGGGCATCTCGTAGCAGTATCTGCATGCCCTTAATGCCACGCAACTGCTTCTCATAAGAACGCTCTACGCCCAGTTTGCCGATGTAATCACCTCGCATATAGTAGTCGTCATCCTCTATGTCACCTTGTGACACCTCTGCCACGTCGCCGAGAACGTGGGCTGCGTAAGGGTATTGGTACTGCCTTATGGTGCGTCGCTGTATGTAGAAACCGGGGAAACGGAACTGCTTTTCACGGAAGACGGAGAAGTCAACCTCGTCCAGTTGGGTCATGAACATCTGCTGGGTGAAACTTGAATAGCCAGGATTCTTATTGCGGTCCTTGATGTCGGCCATGCGTTTGTCGTAGTATTCCCTTGTGATGCCGAGGGCATCGCATAGTTCCAGCGTGTCAATGCGCCCTTTTGCCTCGTTCATCACCACCATAATGTCGTATGATGGCTGGTTATATACAAGCAGTTTCTTATTTCTGTCATAGATGACACCGCGTGCAGGGTACTCCACCTTTTTGAGAAAGGCGTTGGAGTCGGCGCTCTTACGGTAGTCATCACTCATTATTTGCAGCATGAAAAGGCGCACGATGTATGTCACAACGATAAGAATCGCTATGCCGCCTATGACGTATCGTCTGTTTGAAAGTTCAGAGGTCATGACCTGCGCAGGCTGTCAATGGTGAGAATTAGTATAAGTGTAAGGGTGAGACTGCTGGCAACGCTCTCTATCCACAGCAGCCAGTGGGTGAAGGAGAAGGCCTCGAGCGAGAAGAAGATGAGGCAGTAGATGAGCGTAAGGAAGAAGGCATAGGAGAGATATTTGCCAAAGCCCATGGCAGAGATAGAGGGTTGGAAGTCGGGATCATCTTCTCTTTTCAGATAGAGTTCAAGCAAATAGGGCTTTATGAAGCCGATAAAAGTCAGTGAGCCTGCCGCCAGGCCAGGGGTATTGGTGAACATATCCATCGCCAGTCCCATGATAAAGCAAAGTAACATCTGCGCCCAGCGGGGGCAACTGCGGTGGAATAGCAGTGGCAGATATACGTAAAGCAGTGGCGTTGCAACGCCGAATATGTGGATATGGTTAAGGAATAGGGCTTGTATCAGCCCGAAGATGATTATGAGGAGGATATATCTCATGGTGCCAGGGGGTGGATTAGTTCTTGCTCTTGTATAGGGAATCCTGCGCCGCCCGCAGCACATCGAGTTGCTCGCGCATTGCAGTGTTGTCAATAACATATACGTCCCGCAGGTTGGCGAAGTCGGTATAGAGTTGTACTTGCAACCTGTATGATACTCCGTCGGCGGAGTTTAGCACGTGAATGATTTTTCCTACCGCCACGCCTTCGGGGAAAACGGAGGAGTAACCGGATGTGACTACTCGCTCATAGAGACGAAATCGCGCATGACGTGGTATGTCATCAACGTAGGCAAGGTTGCTGTAACCGCCCTCCCAGTGCAGATGTCCGAAGTAACCACGCCGTTCTATCTTGCAACTTATGCTTGACTGGCTGGACAATGCGGGTATCACCACGGAGTAATGTCGGCCTGCCATATATACTATACCTACCACACCGTGCCCTGATATTACTCCCATGTCCTTGCGAACACCGTCTGCCTCGCCTTTGTTGATGGTCAGGAAGTTGTCTTTCTTGTGTACAGTGTTTGAGACAACCTTTGCTTCTATCAACTTGTAGGGTGCTGGGGTCTTTAGCGTTGTGAGTGTTGTGGAGTCCATTCCGCTGCGTTCCAGTTCGGCGGAGAGGTCTTTTACTTGCTGTTCGAGGTATATGTTGCGGCGCGACAGTTGTTCGTTCAGCTTTGTAAGGGCGAAGAATGACTGTATTTTTGATTCTCCCTCATATACTATTCCTGCCATGCTGTTGGCGGAAGAGACCCACACTGAGCTTTGATAACTGTTGTAATTGAACAGTAATATCATGCTCATTGTCTCCAGCAGTACGAGTACGAGCCAGTGACTGTGCGATATAATGAAGTCTATGAGGTTACGCATTTTGTGGTGTGTGGTGATAGAAATGTGGTGTAAGGCATAAAGAATTATGATTACCTTGCGGTCGTTTATGGACGTAAAGGGTATTGTTTCGTCCATACACGCAACTGGTAATCATAATTCTCGGAACGCTTTTCCCTTTTTTATAGGTGTGGGATAAGGTGTGTTATCTCATCAGGAAGGAGAAGCGGCCTATGTTTTTCAAGGCCACGCCGGCTCCTTTTGCTACGCTGCGTAGTGGGTCTTCCGCTATGTGGAAGGGTATTCCTATCTTTGCTTGCAGGCGTCTGTCCAGACCACGCAGCAGTGCTCCGCCTCCGCTTAGGTATATTCCGTTCTTCACTATGTCTGCATACAGTTCGGGAGGTGTGTTTTCTAAGGCTGACAGCACGGCGTTCTCTACTTTTGCTACGGTCTTGTCTATGCAGTGGGCTATTTCTTGATAGCATACTGGGACTTCCATAGGTAGTGCTGTTATGCGG
>CALYTD010000144.1 GCA_945486445.1 uncultured Prevotellaceae bacterium | reverse complement strand
GTTCTTGTATGTCAGCAGGCAAAGAGGTTGAAATACCATTAGGATAAACAACATCGGTATCTAAGCCCTCAGGCTCCAAAAAAAGCTGGTGACTGGTGCGATCTGCAAATTTTACCAGTTTATCTTCAATGCTGGGGCAATAGCGGGGGCCGACTCCGGTAATTAATCCAGAGAAAAGCGCGCATTTGGAAAAATTGTCACGAATAATCTTGTGCGTACGTTCATTGGTATGACCGCCTGCGCACCATGCTCATTTCCCTCGCCATCGGTCTGCTGGAAGTGGCGGGAGTATGGATAGGTTTCGGCCTCGGCACTGCCTCCGCTGCGTTCCTGCCCGTGATGCTCGGCTTCGCTGGCGGTGCAATGCTCTATGTAACGTCTGACGAGATGATACCCGAGACCCACGCACACGGATACCAGAAACAGGCTACCTACGCCCTGCTCATGGGTTTTGTCACACTGCTGTTGCTTGAAAGAATAGATTTTTAAGTGGGTTTCAAACACATCTTTCCAAACATTGTCAAGGCGGCGGGGAACAGGCAACATACTATATGACACAAAACTGTGCGGGAATTAGCGGCGAGGCAGATGCGCCAAGGCGCGTCCCTGCAACGCGAGTAGCCGGAACACTCCCCTTACAGGAATGCCTCTTGCCACCGGCAGGGACGTACACCCACATTGCGAAATGGTGCTGATTACCTCGCGAAATGGTGCTGATTACCATGCAAAAGGGCCTTGATTACAACGCAAACAGGTGCTGACTGCAATTAAAGGTAATCCGCGGACGAAGACGGGGAGGAAGAAAGCGTGTCCTCCACGACAAGTTTTTTGTGTTACAAAAACATAAAACTTTTGTAAGATACGGGAACTTTTATTAACTTTGCAACTGGTTTTCGTTGATTAATATGCAAGGAAGAAGGATTTTCATACTTATCGCCCTGATTCTCAGTGTGGCCTGCACGAACGTTGCCGCCAAGCGGTTCACGCTCGTCATAGACGCCGGTCACGGAGGGCGTGACGCAGGTGCACTCGGCACTTTCTCCAAAGAAAAGGACATAAACCTGCGCACGGCACTGGCCTTCGGGCGTTATGTAGAAAACGGTTGCCCTGATGTCAACGTGATATACACCCGCAAGAAAGACGTCTTCGTGACCCTGCACGACAGGGCAGACATTGCCAATAAGGCCAAGGCCGACCTATTTGTCAGCATACACACCAACTCCCTGCCCTCACGACACACGGCAAGAGGAATGGAGACATACACACTGGGTATGCACCGCGCGGCAGATAACTTTGACGTTGCAAAGCGAGAGAACAGCGTAATACTCGTGGAGCAGGACTACAAAGAACGCTATCAAGGCTTTGACCCTAACTCAACGGAGAGTTACATCATCTTTGAGTTCATGCAAGACAACAACATGCACCGCTCGGTAGAGATGGCCAAGATGGTGCAGAACAACGTGTGCAGCGTGGCATCACGCCCCAACAAAGGCGTGAAACAGGCAGGATTCCTCGTATTAAGAGAAACCTCCATGCCCAGTTGTCTAATAGAATTAGGCTTTATCTCAACCTCCGACGAGGAGCGGCTGCTCAACAACGACGCACAGGTGGACAACATTGCAAGGGGAATATATCAAGCCTTCCTGGCATACCGCAACAAATATGACGACAATTACAAACCACCCTTCAAGGCAGCAGAGCCGGCAGCACCCGTCATACAGCCCGTAATACAAGAGAGAGCACGGACAAGAGCCGTGGCAGAAGACGACAAACAACGGGAAGAAACAGCACCGGCAACAGCAAAAGGAGCAGAAAAAAACAATGCCGACACACGGAAACAGGAAGAGACGGAGGACGGGAAGCCAGTGTTCAAGGTGCAGATATTCGTGGCAGAGCGAGTGCTGAAAAACAGCGACGCACGCATGAAAGGAGAGACAGACGTACAATACTACAAAGAGGGCGGAATGGTAAAATACACCATAGGAGCCTCAACAAACTATAACGAGATATACAGGCTAAGGAAGACAATGGCGGAAAAATTCCCCGGTTGCTTCATCATAGCCTTCAAGAACGGCGAAAAAACAAACGTCAACGAAGCCATCAAGGAATTTAAGGCCAGGAGGTAGAAGAAATGGAAAAGGCATTTACAAAAGAAGTAAAGATAGCACTGGTAGCTATCATAGGCATAGTAGTACTGTTCTTCGGAATGAACTTCCTGAAAGGACTATCCCTATTCAGCAGCAGCAACACATACATGCTGTCATTCCCCGACGCCAAAGGCCTGGGAAAATCAACAGCCATATATGCCAACGGATACAAAGTAGGCACGGTGACAGCCATAGACTACGACTATGACAACACCGGCAACATAACCGTAGAAGCAGCCATAGACCCAAAACTACGCATACCAACAGGGTCAAAGGCAATGATAGAGACAGACCTCATGGGCAACATGAAAGTGTCACTGATACTCGCACAAGGACAGACAGAAACAATAAAACCCGGAGAGACAATACAAGGAATGGACGACCAAGGCCTCATGGCAGGACTGGCAACAATGATGCCGCAGGTGCAAGCCATGATACCAAAACTTGACAGCATAGTAACCTCACTAAACACACTACTCGCCGACCCCGCACTGGCAGGACTGATGCACAACATGGAAGACATGTCAGCAAACCTGAAAAAATCAACAGCAGAACTGAACACAATGATGATAGGCGTGAACAAGACACTTCCGGGAATGATGCAGCACGCCAGCAACACCCTTGCAAACACAGAGATGCTGACGGATAACCTCGCACAAATAGACGTGAACGCCACAATGGCGAAAGTAAACCACACACTTGACAACGTGGAACGCCTGACAGCAACACTCAATAGCAAAGAAGGAACACTGGGACTGATGATGCACGACAAGACATTATACAACAACCTCAACAGCGTAGTGAGCAACGCTGACTCACTAATGGTTGACCTCAAAGCACACCCCAAACGCTACGTGCACTTCTCCGTGTTCGGGAAAAAAGACAAATAAACACCCACAAACACCGCCAGCAACCGTCAATAACAAGACAATACACCACCACACAAAAACAAAAAAACAGGCAGGAACCTACAGAACCCAATTTAACTAACTAAACGGTAGGAACAACACACCCCTACCCCAAACAAACCCATACGTGCTACAAGACACCAAGTCACTCTGGCTCTCATGCCGGAAATACATAAGCGACAACGTAGATCCTGAGGACTTTAACAGGCTCTTCTCACACGTCACGCTGCAAACATACAAGGTTGCAACGAAGACACTCGTGCTGCAAGTGCCCAGTTCATACATCTGCGAAGAGATAGAGAAGAAATATCTTGACGTGATGCGTGTAGCCATCTTCAACACCTTCGGCAAAATACGCCTTGACTGGAACATACTCGTAGTAGAAGACCAGCCCGGCGGAAAAGGCAAAGGACTGATAGTAGAAGGCAACGACGAGACGCTCGCACCTGACGGCAGCATAGCAGCAACAAAGCAAAACCTCGGAGTAGCACCAGGAACAGCATCAACAGGCAACCTGCCACCAATAGACCCACAACTAAACCAAAACCAGACTTTCCGCACATTCATAGAAGGCGACAGCAACAAACTGTCACGAGCAGTAGGACTGTCAATAGCCGAACACCCACAGAGCACACAGTTTAACCCCATGTTCATCTTCGGACCATCAGGCTGCGGAAAGACACACCTCGTAAACGCAATAGGCAACCACTGCCGGAAGATATATCCACAGAAAAGGGTGCTATACGTAAGCGCAAGGATATTCCAGGTGCAGTACAGCAACGCAGTGATGCAGAAACAGATTAACGACTTCATTGCCTTCTATCAGACCATTGACATGCTGATAGTAGATGACGTGCAGGAATGGATATCAGCAAAAGGAACACAGGACACATTCTTCCACATATTCAACCACCTGTTTCGCAACAGCCGCCGCATAATACTCGTAAGTGACCGCCCGCCAGTAGAACTGGAAGGCATGAACAAACGCCTGCTGACACGTTTCTCATGCGGACTGATGGCGGAGATGGAGAAACCCAACCTGCAACTGTGCGTGGAGATACTGAAGAAGAAGATACTGCGTGACGGACTGAAAGTACCCGAAGACGTGGTGCACTACATAGCACAGAAAGCAAACGGCTCAGTAAGAGACCTTGAAGGCGTGATAAACTCACTAATG
>CALYTD010000143.1 GCA_945486445.1 uncultured Prevotellaceae bacterium | reverse complement strand
GCTCCGAAGGTGTCCATTATGAGGTTCACCCACAGCATTTGTGTTACTGTCAGTGGCGACTTTGTCCCCATGAATGCTCCTATGAGCACTATCAGGCAGGCAGCAACATTCACTGTCAGTTGGAACAGCAGGAATCTCTGTATATTCTGGTACAGTGAGCGTCCCCACATTACGGCTCTTCCTATGCTGAAGAATGAGTTATCAATGATGGTTATGTCTGAAGCCTCTTTCGCTACGGACGTTCCGTCACCCATTGACAGTCCTACATGTGCAGCTTTCAGTGCAGGGGCGTCGTTTGTTCCGTCGCCTGTTACAGCCACTACCTGTCCCAGTGCCTGCAATGCCTCTACCAATCTTTTCTTGTCCATGGGGCGGGCGCGTGAGATTATTTTAAGTTCCATCACCCTTTTCCGCAACTCTTCGTCGGACAAGGCAGCAAATTCTGGACCTGTAATGATGTTTCTCTCTGTGTCAGTCTCTTTCCATAGTCCTATCTGTCTGCCTATTTCTTTTGCTGTATTTGGTGTGTCTCCTGTTACAATCTTTATCCTTATGCCTGCATTCATGCACTCTTTCACAGCGTCAGGCACATCTTCTCTTACAGGGTCACTTATGGCAACAACGCCGAGGAAGGTAAGGTCTGTCGTGCAAAGTGTGCCGTCCTTTATCACGTTTTCTCCGTCTTTCAAGTCACGATAGGCAAAACCGAGTGTGCGCATGGCCTGATTCTGGTATGTCTCCAACTGTTTTTCTATCTCTCCTCTGCTGACGTTGGCGCAGACATTAGCGCATAATGACATTACAATCTCAGGCGCACCCTTCACGTAGAGTATCCTTTTTCCGTTGGCACTCTCCACCAGTGTGGCCATGTATTTCCGCTCAGTGCAGAATGGAATTTCTGCAATACGTCTTGTCCTGGCCTTTAGTTTAGTGTAGTCACAACCGTTGTCACGCAGCCATAGCAGCAGTGCTCCCTCTGTGGGATTACCCAGAACCGTCACTTTTTCTGTGTCTGTCAGGTCCAGGTGTGCTGTAGAGTTCACGGCAATGCCTTCTGCTATCATCTCGCTCATGCTGTCCTTTTCAAGGCGTTGTGCCGTCAGTCCGTAGAAGTCAGCCCTGTAAACCCTCATCTGGTTTTGCGTCAGCGTACCCGTTTTGTCGGTACATATCACTGTTGCAGCGCCCATAGTCTCGCAGGCGTGCATTTTTCTTACAAGGTTGTTAGTCTTTAACATACGCCTCATGGAGTATGCCAGCGATAGTGTTACCGCCATTGGCAGACCTTCCGGCACTGCTACTACTATCAGCGTCACGGCTATCATCACCGTCTGTAAGGCGTAGGCCATGAGTACAGACACCTCCTGTTGTGGCTCCACCAGCGTGTGTATGCCGAGCACGCTACCTATAAACACAGCGAAGAATATTGCTATGGTTGCTATGCAGGCAGATGCTTTCCATGTCTTAAACTTGTATATCACAAGATAGAAGAACAGTCCTACGGGAAGTAGCAGTGTCAGTGCGATGGGTGCCCAGTTAAAGAATACCAGCAGCTTTGCCACTATTATGGCTCCGGCAATGGCGTAACTGAGGTTTGAAATCAGTCGTCCCAGCCCGTCTAACTGCTCGTTTAGCGGAGTCTTCACGCTGTTGTCAATCTGTGCAGCCTCAAAGACCTTGCCGTTTTCTGTCTCGTCTCCCACGGCAAAGACACGGCATACACCGTGCCCCTCCATCACTTTCGTCCCCCTCATTACGTGGTTTGTGGGGAAGGTGGCGTTGGGGTCAAAGTCTTTTTCGTCTGCGCTCTTGTTGCATACCGGCTCTCCCGTGAGTGTTGACTCGTCCACTTTCAGAGTCACAGCGTCAAGAATCTCTGCGTCAGCAGGTATCTCTTCACCTGTTTCTATTATGAGAATATCGCCCACAACGACTTCCCTCCTCGGTATCTTCACCGTGTTGCCGTTTCTTATTACCTGTACTGGCTCTTCGTCTCCCGTCTGGTTGAGTATGGAGAATTCCTTGTCTGCCAGTGTCTCGAAGATGAATGCCAGTCCGGTGGCTAATAGTATGGCAATGAATATGCCCACGGGCTCAAAGAAAACGGCTGCACTGCTGCCGAGGTAATAGTATTCATAACATGATATGCCTATTGACAATGTACCGGCAATAAGCAGTATTATAATCAGCGGGTCGTGGAATTTCCTAAGGAAAAGTCGCCACAACGGGTCTTTCTCTGGTGGTGTAAGCACGTTCTCACCGTGTCTGGCGCGGCTATCCTGTACCTCTTTCTCGGTCAGACCGGTGTAACTTTCATTTGTCATCACTTTCTTTTCTGTCTTTGCACTTTATGTTTAACACTTCTTCTATCACGTAGGCCACGCCGTCTTCCTCGTTTGAAAGGGTGACAAAGTCAGCCTTCTCTTTCACCTCTTGTGTGGCGTTTGCCATGGCAACGCCCAGTCCTGCGTATTCTATCATGGATATATCGTTATACCCGTCGCCCATAGCCACAATCTCGTCTCTGTCTATTCCCATGCGTTCTTTTAGCCAGTCCAGTGAGGCTGCCTTGTCTATGCCCTGCGGAACACATTCAAGGAAGAAGTCAGCGGAGCGGTATATGCTGCACTTTCCTGCCAACTTTGCCGACAACTGTTTCTCTAACTCTGCTACAAGTTGTGGCTTTCCCACTATAAGGCATTTGTTTATAGGGTGTTCCACCTGATGGATAAAGTCGTTGTATAACTGTATTGGCATCTTGTTTATAAACGCCTCATGCTTTACGTATTCATCGTTGGGGTTGGTGGCGGCAATGCCTTCCCCTTGATATGTCAGTATCTCTGTTCCGCTTTTCATGGCAGCAGCGTAGAGGTCAGGCACAAGTTCTGGTGCCAGTGGTTGGTCAAAAACTATCTCCTTGCTGCTCCAGTCGGTGATACGCCCACCGTTGTACGCCATTACGAATCCGCCGTAAGAACCTATCTTCAACTCGTCGGCAATGGGGCTTATGCCGTAGGTGGGGCGTCCGGAGGCCAACACTATGCGTATTCCTGCACGCTGTGCCTCCATAAGGGCGGACTTTGTTCTTGGTGTTATCACCTTCTCGCTTGTTGTCAGTGTGCCGTCAAGGTCAAGGACTATTGTTTTATATTTCATTATATGCCTGTGTATGTATTTGTTATTACTTCTTGCTTAAAGTGGTTTATGTGCTAAATGTGCTGAGGTTTGCCGTTGTTTAGAACGTGTAGCCGCTGTTGTTCCTGCGTTGTTCGTTACTTTGCCCACACCACGTAGTCGCCTTTCCTTGGCTTCTGTGGCTGCAATGCGTCCTCGGCAGCATAGCCAATGATGCAGTTGCCAATGCCCTCATACTCCTCCTTTATGCCTAAGTCTAATAGAATGTTTTTCCCCTCCTCAGTCTCAAACATCTCTTTTGCGCGATGAATCCAGCATGAGCCGAGGCCAAGTGAGTGCGCCGCCAGCATCATGTTCTCCATTACCAGCGAACCGTCATACACCCTTGTCGGCACATCTTTCTTCGCCAGCACCACCAGCACCACTGGCGCACCATAGAAGGGGTCAGAGTCTCCCGAGCTTGTGGTGAGACGTTTGCGGCGTATCACGTCAAGGTTCAACTGACTGAGCCTGTCACGCAACGCCTTGTTCGTTACGGCGATGATGATGGGTGACTGACTGTTGCGGCCTGTTGGGGCGTAGGTTCCAGCCTTTACAATCTCTTCTATCAGTTCCGGCATGACGTCGCGGTTCTGATACTTCTTCACACTCCTGCGGGTGATGATGTTTTTGATTGTCTCTTTCATAACGCTGTCGTTTTTAGCCCGTTCCCACCTTATGGCGGGGCCGCGGGCGGATTATCCTGTTGCAAAGATACTAAATAAAAGTGGAAAAGAACTTCGTGTTAAACCAAAAATAACATAAATACGCACAAATTGAATCTTTGTGTGTGACGCTGGACAACGTGTGAAAACAGGTTACAGAACACACGAAAAAGTCACCGTCAGCAGGTCGCCGAGCGATATACCATAACTTACAATTTGAAAGCAGCCTCGCGACACGGTAAAAAGGTGCTGATTACGGTGCAAAAAGGTGCTGATAACACAGTAAAAAGCCACCCTTTACCCTGTCGCAGACAACTTAACTCATGGTAACAAAAACTGTAAGCAAAAACGGCGAGAAAGTTTTAATCTGTAAGTCTGAACCGCAGGATAGTGT
>CALYTD010000142.1 GCA_945486445.1 uncultured Prevotellaceae bacterium | reverse complement strand
CTATGCCAAACCTTTTTTTTAGAACATCCATAGCACCATACCGCATTGATACCTACAATGCTCTCCATGAAAAATTGGGTTGTGAAATGTATTTCTATCACACCTACGATTCATCACAACAACTCAACGAGGAAGGTATGCGCAAAGCATGTAACTTCACACCTCACTACCTGAAAGGATTCACATTCGGGAAAGGAGCGACAAGGAAACTATGTACTGAGGTATGGTCTATACTAAGACGTAATAGTCCTGACATAGTAATAGTACCAGAATTTCAACTACTCACCATTCAAGTATTGCTTTTCAAAATATTATTCAGAAAGAAATTCAAAGTAATATCAATGTGTGACGACAGTTACGATATGGTAACCAATGACAATGACTTTACTATTATACATAAATACGCACGCAGGTTTATAGTTCCTTTGGTAGATGACCTCCTCCTTGTTGACAGCAGGGTCAGGGATTGGTATCAGTCACATTACGGAAAAGGTATATGGCTACCTATAATACGTGATGAGCAGAAAGAAAGGAAACTATACCAGCAATCCATGCCAATCAGTGAGAAGTACATCAAGCAATTTGAACTTGAAGGCAGTAAGATACTGCTATACGTCGGACGTCTATCTCCTGAAAAGAATCTTGACAACCTGATACGTGCATTGGACTACACAGAAGAGGACTTCACAACAGTACTCGTAGGCAGTGGGGAACAAGAAGATTACCTTAGACAACTGGCAGCACAATGCCGCAAAAAAATTATCTTTGCTGGGCATTATGTTGACAATGCCGTCAGAGCATGGTATAATATAGCAGATGCATTTATCCTTCCGAGCAAGCAAGAAGCCTACGGGGCTGTGACAAACGAAGCCCTGATAGCAGGTAATCATGCCATCGTTTCAGAACACGCGGGCTCTGCCTGTCTGATTAAAGAAGGGAACGGCACTGTTATACAACCTGACAATATCCAGGTTATGGCCAATGCCATAGACACAGCAATAAAAGAGAGCAAACATCAAGCGAGCAGAAGAGAGAAAAAATGCAACATGCCATTCTCGTTTAACGATGTCATTGAGAATGTAATGAGACAATTAAACCAATAAACAGTACCGTATGCAAGCCATAATATTAGCAGCAGGACTGGGGAAAAGACTTGGTGAATACACCAAGAACAATACAAAGTGTATGGTCAAAGTCAATGGCACAACACTTATCGACAGAGTATTAAAACAACTTTCGGGGCTGAAACTAAACCGCATAATCATCGTTGTAGGATACGAGGGTGAGAAACTCATGTCACACATAGGCACAGAGTATATGGGACAAAGGATAGAGTATATAAACAATCCTATCTATGACAAAACAAACAACATATACTCTCTGGCACTGGCAAAAGATAAGATGCAGGAAGATGATACCATACTTCTTGAAAGCGACCTAATATTTGATGACAGCATTTTCCAGTTAATCACGGAAACCACCTACCCCAACGTTGCACTCGTAGCAAGATATGAAGCATGGATGGACGGAACAATGGTACAGATTGATGATGAACACAACATTGTAAACTTTGTTCCCAAGGAGGCATTCAGATATGACCAGTCCGATACCTACTACAAGACCGTAAACATATATAAACTGTCAAAAGAATTCTCAACCCACAAGTATGTCCCCTTTCTTGAGGCATACATAAAAGCAGTAGGCAACAACGAGTACTATGAGAACGTATTACGTATCCTCTCCTTTCTCGACAACAAAGGGTTGAAAGCACTGCCTATCAACGATGCAAAATGGTATGAGATAGATGACAAACAGGACCTTGACATAGCAGAAGCACTCTTCGCTGACGAAGAAAGCCATGCCTCCAATATACACGGCAGGTATGGAGGTTTCTGGCGTTTCCCCAATATGTTAGACTTCTGCTACCTTGTAAACCCGTTCTTCCCATCACAACGCATGCTTGATGAGATGAATGCCAACTTCCACACCCTTCTTACCGAATACCCCTCAGGAATGAGAGTCAACACCCTTCTGGCCTCCAAATGCTGGAAGGTAAAAGAAGATTATATACTTCCAGGAAACGGTGCAGCAGAACTAATTAAGATTCTAATGAACAATCTTCATGGAACATTAGGCATCATAAGACCCTCATTCGAAGAATATCCAAACCGATACAACGGCAAAATTGAAACATTCATACCCCAAAACAGAGATTTCAGATATAACGCAAATGACATAATCAACTACTTCTCTTCACACAAGACAAACAACCTGCTGCTCATTAATCCAGACAACCCCTCTGGGAACTTCCTGCCGAAAGAGGAGGTTATAAAGGTAGCTGAATGGTGTAAGGCGAAGAACATAAGGCTTATCGTTGACGAAAGCTTTGTTGACTTTAGCCACGCATACGACAACGCCTCACTGTTACACGACCAGATACTCGAGGATTTCCCTACAATGGTAGTAGTTAAAAGCATCTCCAAGAGTTACGGCGTACCAGGACTAAGACTTGGAATCATGGCTTCAGCAGACACGTCACTGATATGCGAAGCAAAAAAAGAAGTAAGTATATGGAACATCAACTCCTTCGCAGAGTTCTTCATGCAGATATTTACAAAATACGAAAAAGACTATCATAAAGCCTGCAAGAACTTCCAAGAAGAGCGTACAAGTTTCATCAAGTCACTGAACACGATACCCCTCCTGCATGTCATGCCAACAGAAGCAAACTTTGTGTTCTGCGAAGTGTTAAAGCCCTTCACCTCCAAGGTACTGACAAACATACTATTAAAAGATCACAATATACTCATTAGCGCATGCGCCGCCAAGAAAGGCTTAGAAAAAGGCAATTACATACGCATTGCAGTACGCAACCATGACGATAACGAGAAACTTATAAATGCACTGCGCAAAATTATGAATTAGTTGTCAGTTCTTTGCAACAAATAACTCAAAACTAAAAATAAACAATGAAACTAAAAATAGAAACACGCAGAGGAACACTCACCTACCAGTTTCACGTAATATACGAGGGGGTAAAAGTGATGAATAAAGAAATCGGTAGAGAGAACCTTTTATTGTTCAAGCGATTAGCTGACAAAGCAGGTCTGAAATTCGGTTTGGCGTATGGCACCCTACTCGGAGCAATACGCGAACATGATTTCATACCACATGACGAGGACATAGACCTTTGGATTATGGACGAGCAACTTGAGACCTTCAAAGACCTGCTATGGGACCTGAAAGAACAAGGCTTCAACGTCATACGCTTTGACAGGAGAAACAGTCTCTGCTCTATCATGCGCGACGGAGAATACATGGACATATACATTTTCCGTCCCTTATGTAAAGGGGTACGAGAGTTTAACGGCGAAGCGATTTTGGAGAAGTACCTTACCAACGTAGAAGAGATAGAATTCCAAGGAGAGAAATTCATGGCTGCCAAAGAGGCTGCCGACTTCTGTCTGTTTGAATATGGTGCCTCCTGGCAAACCCCTATTGCAATGAAGCCATACGACATGGCATGGTATAAGAAGAAAGAAGCACTGTTGTTCTGGTGGTTACATTTCAATCTGCCCGACTTCATATTCTACCCCTGGGCGCAAAAACTGGGTCTGAAGAAAATCAGGGTCTTCAACAAAAAGATAAGGAGGTATAACAAGAATAAGGGGCAGGAGATATATCAGGAAATACCAGAAGAGGCATACAGCGTCAGATAGCAACCCTTGTCAGAATACATTTCCCCTTTACCTGTCCCCAACGCCATGCCCGCAATAACACCATGTCAACAGGGGAAAAGCAAACAGGTCCATATTACATTGTAAACGCATTGTCTTTACTCTGTAATATGGACCTGTTTACAATGTAATCAAGGCCTGATTGCAAAAAGGACTCTACACGCTTGTTTGGCAACACATAAGACGTTGTATGCTTTACAACATGAAACTACGGCTGTATTCTACTCCCGACGCCTTCTCCCTGCGTGTTATAAATATATTTATGACATAGTGCATGAGGAAATATAGCAATACGTCAATCACGATGATCAGCGTCTGGCTCATATATGCTGCAACAAGGTAATTGGACAATACGAACAGGAGTGAGAGGAGAAGTATCACCACCATTGTCTGACGCCCAGACAGTCCGGCACGCATTAACTTATGGTGTATATGGTTCTTATCCGGCAGAAAGGGGTTTCTGCCGTCTCTTATGCGCGATGCAAACACACGCACAACGTCCAACATCGG
>CALYTD010000141.1 GCA_945486445.1 uncultured Prevotellaceae bacterium | reverse complement strand
CCGCAATCACGTGCCGGTAACGCCGCAATCAGGTGCTGACGGCGGCGTGAAAAGCCGCTGACGGCAGCGTGTCCGCCGCCAGCGGCGCGAAATGAGCGGGCAGGGAGGGGGAGGAAAAGGCGGCGGATGGCGTTTTTGTTTTTTAACGGGGCGTTAACTTTCTTAAACGGTTGTACCCTTGTTTTTTCCTGCCCTATGTAATATCTTTGCAGTCAATTTACCGTGGCAAAGCATGCAACAAATTAAAAAGTATAAGAATAAAAAATGGAAAAACTGATAAATGACCTGAAAACACAGATAAAGGAGGCTCTGAACCTTGAGGAACTGACGATGGAGGAGTTTGACAGCGACGCGCCGCTCTTCGGCGAGGACGGCATAGGGCTGGACTCCATCGACGCGCTGGAGATAATAGTGCTGCTGGAGAAGAACTACGGCATACGCCTTGCCAACGCTGCCGAGGGTAAGGAGATATTCAAGAGCGTGCGCACGATTGCCGCATACGTGTCAGAGAACCGTAAGAAGTGATGGACGTAGCAGTAACGGGTCTCGGCGTGCTGTGTGCCATAGGCAACGACAGCCAGTCAGTGCTCAGCGCCCTTCGCCGTGGAGAAACGGGAGTGGGGCGCATGCGTTACCTGCGTTCTTCACACACGGAGCTGCCCGTCGGCGAGGTGAAGCTGTCTGACGAGGAGCTCATGTCGCTTCTCGGTATAGAGCATGGAAAGCTTGTCAGCCGCACCGTGCTGATGGGTGCCGTTGCCGTTCAGCAGGCAATACACGATGCCGGACTTACGGCCTCTGGCCTTCGTGGTCGCCGTGTGGCACTGCTGTCAGGCACCACGGTGGGTGGCATGGACGTGACGGAGCGTGTCTTCCCCCTTATGGAGAGTGATGACGCAGCGCTTCAGTACCTGCTGCGCCACGACTGCGGCAGCAGCACAAAGGAGATAGCCTCCGTCTGCGGACTGGACGGATGCCAGGTGTGTACCGTCTCCACGGCCTGCTCGGCGGCAATGAACGCCATCATCGTAGGCTGCGAGATGTTACGCAATGATGAGGCCGACGTGGTGATAGCCGGTGGCACGGAGGCCTTGAGCCGCTTTCATCTCAACGGTTTCAACACGCTGAAGATACTTGACCACAAGGTATGCCGCCCCTTTGACCGTCAGCGGGCAGGGCTTAACCTCGGTGAGGGAGCCGCCTTCCTGGTGCTTGAACGCAGCAGCGGTGACGGCAGGGCGAAAGCCTATGTGGGAGGATATGGCAACAGGTGCGACGCCTTTCACCAGACAGCCTCCTCCGACGACGGCGAGGGCGCATACCTCGCAATGACCGATGCCCTGTTATCAGCAGGGCTCCGACCAGAGGAGATACAATATGTCAACGCCCACGGCACGGGCACTCCCAACAACGACGCCAGCGAGAGCGCGGCCCTGAGGCGTGTCTTCGGAGAGGAGATGCCACCGGTGTCAAGCACCAAGTCGCTCACGGGCCACACCACCTCAGCCTCAGGAGCCATAGAAGCCGTGATAAGCATACTCTCCATGTGCCACGACCTCATTCCCCGCAACGCCGGATGGCAGGAGGCTGACGATGCCTGCATAACACCATCAGCAGGAGCAGAGGGAGTGAAGATAAACAACGTGCTGTGTAACGCCTTCGGCTTCGGCGGCAATGACAGCGCCATAGTGCTGTCAAGGCACGCCACCCACCCAAACCACCAAACAACCAAACAACTAAACAACATAACAACCCTGGCAGACGTCACCATAGACAGCGCGGAGCAGTTGGCCGCCTGCCGTGACCTGATACCCCCTATGGAGGCGCGGCGCATGGGCCGGCTGATGAAGGCCGCCACCATATCGTCGCTCACCGCGCTGCGCAAGGCGGGGGTGGAGAGGCCTGACGCCATCATCACCGCCACGGCAAACGGTATGCAGGAGAACAGCGAGAAGTTCCTGAAAGACATAACAGACGGTGGAGAGGAACTGCTGAAGCCCACGCTCTTCATGCAGAGCACGCACAACACCGTGGGCAGCGCCATAGCCATACGCACCCACTGCCACGGGTATAACATGACCTACACGCAGGGCGCAGCCTCCTTTGACTGGGCCATGCGTGACGCGCGCCGCCTCATTGCCACAGGAAAAGCCAGCACCGTGCTGGTGGAATGTCACGACGAGGCAACGCCCTTGTACCGCAGCTTCTGCAAGAGGCTGGGCATAGAAGAACCCCGTGAGGTGTATTCCAGAAGTGTGGTGGTGGGAGGTTTTAGGTTTTAGGTTGGAGGTCTTTGGGTTGGGGGTTGAAGGTTTTGGGTTGGAGGTTATAGGTCACTTCGCCAAATCTGAAAGACCTAAGACCTTCAACCTAAACCCCCCAACCTCATAACCTCCAACCCAAAGACCTCCAACCCCCAACCCAAAACCTTCAACCTCCAACCTTCAACCTCCAACCTAAAACCTCATAACCTACCACCCCCATGCTCCTCCCCCTCTCCCTCCTCCAAAGCCTGCTGCTCGTAATGAGCCAAGTGCTGCTGAAAGCCGCCCTGCAACGCATGGAACCGTTCGGCTGGACGGCCCAGTTCTTCCGTTCTGTGGCGGTCAACTGGCGCTTTGCGCTGTGCGGACTATGCTTCGCCTCGGCCGGGGTGATGTGGACATATATTGTAAAACACTACCCGCTCAGCGTGGCATACCCCCTTCTCTCGCTCAGCTACGCCCTCGGCATGGTAGCCGCCGTGGTGTTTTTCCATGAGACAGTAGAGTGGTACAAGTGGCTGGGAGTGCTGCTGATAATGACAGGTTGCATACTGATAGCAAGATGAAAAGACATATACACATATTAATAATGTGCCTCCTCGCCCTCGCCGGCGCGGCGCAGACGCCGCAGGAGCGTCAGGCCATACAGCAGATCAGCCGCGCCGCGGCCACCATGAAGACTATGCAGGCAGACTTTGTGCAGACCAAACACCTCAGGATGCTTGGCGAGAAGATGGTCTCCAGAGGCAGAATGTGTTACCAGCAGAGCGACAAACTGCGCTGGGAATACACCAAACCCTACGCCTACACCTTCATACTCAACGGCAACAGCGTCATGATGAGCAAGGGAGGACACCGTGATGTGGTTGACGTGAACCGCAACAAGGTGTTCCGCGAGATAGCCCGCATGATGATGAGCAGCGTGGTGGGCACCTGTCTGACGGACAGCAAGAACTTCAAGGTGAGCATGACCGTTGACAAGCAGACCTATACCGCCACGCTGTTGCCGCAGAAGAAGGACATGAAGGCCATGTTCACCCGCATCGTCCTTGTCTTCAACCGCAAGACCTCCGTGGTCAGCAAGGTCACCATGCACGAGAAAAACGGTGACAGGACAGAGATAACCCTTGACAACGTGAGGACTGGCGCGGCCGTCAGTCCCACGGAGTTTACCATCAAATAACCGTCGCTATGAACGTTCCCGTCACCATACTAACGGCGCTGCTCACGCTGTTGAGCCCCGTCACGCTCCCGGCGCAGCACCTGCCCATGTCAGAAGGCGGGCGCAGCAGGTGTGGCATAGAGATTGACATGGGTCGTGCACACCTCACGGGGCTGTGCCTGATGCTTATGGAGGAGGGAGTGGTGAAGGCCAGCATGGTGAATGAGTTTGGCGTGTCATACGTGGATTTCACCTATTCCCCCACAGAGAGGAAGGTGCGCCTGCTGAGCGTCAACGACCGCCTTGACCGCTGGTACATACGCCGCGCGCTGCGCAGAGACCTGCGTGAGCTGATGGAGAACCTGCGCAGGGGACAGCCACAGTACACCCGTGGCAGCCGGACATACAGGCTTTTGCCGGAGCAACAGTGAACCATGAGCAAGCAGATGACACCCCTGTACACCGTAACAGGACGCCGGAGGAACGGCGATGACGTTACTTTCCGCCTGCGCCTCGATGCCGGCAGCGAGATATTCCGCGCCCACTTCCCCGGCAACCCCATCATGCCCGGGGCCTGCATGGTGCAGACCGCCGTGCGTCTGGCGGCGGAAGCCACGGGGCGGAGGCTGCGCCTGGCGGAGATAAGGACGGCGAAGTTCCTTGCCACGGTGTCACCCGCCACGGCGGCAACGGTGGATTACACGCTGACGGGCATGACCGCTGACGACGAGACGCTCTCCTTCACCGCCACAGTAAGGTGTGGCGGTACGATAAACGCAAAGATGTCGCTAAGATGCAAGATACTACAAGAGATATAAACCATGA
>CALYTD010000140.1 GCA_945486445.1 uncultured Prevotellaceae bacterium | reverse complement strand
TCACAGAGTGTGGTATCAGTGAGGTGTCGTTTGTTCTTGCGGGTAGTTTTCCTTCGTTGCATGATAGTAGTAACAGGTGGGTGAAGTCAATGTTTCTTGTCTCGAGTACTCCCATTATCTGTATTCCTTCTATCGGTTCTCCGTGGAAAGGTATTGTGGTGGTTTGTATTATTTGTTGCAGCAGTTTGCGGTATAGTGTCACGGTCCATGTTGGCTGTATTGCTTCTTTCAGCCTGTTGAGCACGTTGTGCATTCTGTATAGTGCTTCGCGTGATAGGTTGTCATCGTCGGGCAGATTGTGTGCTATTGTTGTTGTGAGCCACATCAGTCGTTGGTTTAGTTCTTGGCTGTTGTTGGTATTTTTTAGTGGTGTGAAGAGTTGTTTTGTGTTTTCGTCTATTGCTATATCGTTTAGTGTGGGGTAGTATATGCACTGGCCGTTTAGTTTGTCGTGCAGTGTGATGGTGTTTTCTGATATGTATTTTGCAAAGGGGTGTCTGAGTATTGTGTTTATGGCGTGTAGTGTGTAGGTTTTACGTTGTAGGAGTGTTGCTGTCAGGCGTATTAGTGATGATATTGGTGATTGTTCCAGTGGGTATCCTGTTGTGATGTTTACGCTTTTTACTTCTGGTGGGAGACAGTGCAGTACGGTTTCCAGTAGTGTCTCGTCGGCGAGTACTATTGCTGTTTTTCTTCCTGCTGCGATGCGTTCTGGTGTGAGCCATTGTGCTATGTATCTTGCTTGCAGGTCTTCTGTTGGAGCTGAGATGAGTGTCATCTCAGTTTGTTTTCCGAGGTTATGGTATATTTCGTTGTCAGCTTCCAGTTCGTTAGGGAAGTGTTTTAGGTGTTGTGATATGTATTTTCCTGCTTCGTGACCGTTCATGTAGTAGTGGTCATAGTCCCAGTAGAATTTTGCTTTTTTGTTTTTCTGGAAGTGTGTGAAGAGTTCTTCTTCTGCTTATTGAAGCAGGTTGAATCCTACGAATATGCATGTCTGTGTGTAGTAGTCAGTGGTGTTTTAGTTGTTTGTCTTCTTTATGTTCTCTATTGCGTCGCGATATAGCATTCCCTCGTAGGCTATTCCTTGTTCTCTCAGGCGGTTGTGGTAGTTGTTGTATATGTTGTTAAACTTGTTCCATAGTTGCAGGAATCGTTTTTTCAGTTCTGTGTTGTGGCCTTGTGAGAAGTTGCTGAAGAATCTTTGCAGAGCCTGTTGCTGGTTTTCTGTCAGGTATTCTACTCCGTCCAGTTCGTGTATGTTGCTGAGCAGTGAGAATACTTTTGTTGCGTCAGCCATGTGTTTGTCTATGTCGTCAAAGTCGCTTAGCATCACTTCTCCCCAGCCGTAGAATCTGTCGAGAGGTTCGTCTATGCCAGTTTCTTCGCTGTAGGCGGTGTGTAGTTCGCACACCAGTTTTATCCTGTCACCAGTTTCTAGTGTGGAGAATCTGCGGAAGAGTTCGCTGATGGTGGTATATTGTGGGCTCCACATTGGTTTTTCGGTCAGTTCTGTCAGTGCTTTGTTGAAGAACAGTGAGGCCCTTTTGTTGGGGAACACCATGGTGATGTCTGTCAGGTTTCCGTTTGTTTTGGTGTAGAGGTCTTGGGCTACTATGTCGAGAAACGTAGGTGTTTTCATTTCGTTTGGTTGTTTTAGTTGTCTAGTTGATTGGTTGTTTAGTTGTTTAGTTGGTTGGTTCTTTGCTGAGCAAAGCGGCATAACCGAGCGATTTGGTTGTTTGTGGTGGTGTTATGACACTTCTTCTGTCTGTTCTGTGGTGACATACCATAGGAAACCTTTTACTTCTGCCATTCCCATTTGGCGCAGTAGTGTCATGTATTCCTTTACTTGCTGCTTGTATTTTGCTGATGGTTTACCGAATTTGAAGTCTATTACTATTGTCTCTCTACCGTCTGTTATTACTCTGTCGGGGCGGTATTCCCTTCCTTCTGCGGTTATTATGCATCGTTCGTTAAATACTTTCCAGCGGTCAGAGAACCATTCTTTGACTTGTGGGTTGTTGAATTTCTTGCGTATTGACGTTATTAGTGTTTCGCGTGTCATGCCGTCGTTATAAAGTGTTCCGTCAAATTCCATGCGCTGTAAGGTGGGCTCTATGTCGGCTGTGGTATGTATTGTGGCAAATAATTGGTGCATCACTGTGCCCATGCGTATCATTCTTTGCCTGTCGGTCTCGTCTATGGCGTCTTGTGAAAAGCGTCTGCTCTCGCTGCTCTGCATGAATTCTGCGTTGTTAGTGTATGAGTGTAGCGGCACGTCACACTGTTCTATCTCTGGCAGGAATACGTTTTTTGACATTTTTTTTCGCTCTTCTTCTATTACTATCTTGCCGTAGGTGACTGACAGCACGGCCTCTTCGTCTTCCAGTCCGTAGGTGTGTAGGTCAATGCCTTCAATCTGTTTTGGCAGCATTTCTATTGCTTCACAGATGAGTTGTGAGCGTCTGAACTTTTTTTTGTCACGTTCGCCGATGATGAATAGTGAGTGCCCTGCGCGTGTCATGGCTACATAGAGCAGGTTCAGGTTGTCAACAACGTTCTGTATGTATTCTTCATATCCGTCTTCCTCGTATATCGTTCCTTCCAGCGTGGAGATTTGTTGGTAGTCTAATGGTACGAGGGGTAGGGCAGAGAAGGGTTTTACCTTCGGTGTTACCCATATCACGTTTTTGGGAGGATTGCCGTTCCAGTTGCAGTAGGGGAGTATCACGTGTTTGAATTCCAGACCCTTGCTCTTGTGTATGGTGAGTATCCTCACACCGTTACAGTCGGCTGACTGTATTGTCTTCTGTGCCAGGTCGTTGTCCCATGCGTTGATAAAGTCTTCAAGAACGGGTGACATCTCGTTGCTGAAGTCGTGTATGCTGTCGAAGAATGTGGTGATGTATGCTGTCTCTCCGGTACATCTTTCGAGTGAGAATATGCGTATCAGTTCCTCTGTCATGTCGTGCAGACTCATTGCCAACAGGCTGGAGCGGTTGGTGTTAAACTCCTCTGGCAGCAGTTCTTGCAGGTCCTTGCCCTCTGCAAGGGCTGTGTTCAGTGTTTCTTTGTTGTCCATAACGAAAGCGAGGTAGTCTGTTGCCAACGCTGCTGTGGCAATATTGTCCTGTGGGTGTGCAAGTACTATCATTGCGTTTACCAGCACCCTCACTGCTGCTGAGGCGTCAAGTCTGAAGGCTTCTGCCGATACTATCTTCACTCTTCCCTCGCTTTTGTTCTCTATGTATAGTGCCAGTGGCGGTATTTCCTTTCCATTCCTTACGAGTATGGCTATGTCTTGCTGCCTTACACCTAAGTCGATGAGGTCTGTTATGTTTTGCAGTGTCCTCTCCATCATCTCATCTTTTTTGTCTGGTGGCAGCATTTCGATGTGTACCAAGCCTACGGGTGGACGGTCCTCAGGTATCTCCTGTATCACGTCTGAATATGCCTTGGCAAGGCTTGCTGCTTTTTCCTGCGAGTGTTCCGTGAGGGCTTTCACCTCCAGTTTTGATATAATGTCAAAGAAGGTGTTGTTGAAGTTTATCACGTTTCTCTCTGAACGCCTGTTGGTCCTTATCGGTGGAAACTCCAGGCAGTCGCTCAGGAACTCCTGGTCAATGTCGTTCAGCAGTCGCCAGTCACCGTTGCGGAAGCGGTAGATGCTCTGTTTCACGTCGCCAACGATAAGGTTGCTGAATCCCTGGCTCATGCATTCGTGCAGTAATGGTTTGAAGTTTGCCCACTGTACGGTGCTTGTGTCCTGAAATTCGTCTATCATTACGTGCTCCAATCGTGAACCAATCTTCTCGAATATGAATGTAGAGTCTCCCTCGTCTATCATCTCATGCAGCAGGCTTTGCGTGTCGCTGAGCATGAATCTCTGTGCCGCTTCGTTCAGGTTGTGTGCCGTGTCCTCTATTCTTCGCAGCAGCCTTATGTCGTTTATGTGTCTCAGCGTCACTCTGGCAGAGTTGTACAGACAGGCATCGGCGGCGCGTTCTGCCTCCACTTTATTAGCCAGTGGCAGCAGCATGTCCTCTACAAAGGGAATTATGATGTCACGTTTTTTTGAGGTCTTGCTAACCCATTTCTTGCTGTCCTGCAATGCTTCGGCAACCCTCACGGTCATGATTTCTTTCGTGCAGAACACTCCCCTCGACAGTTTTAGGAAGTAGTTGACGGGCCCTGTGGACTTATACATGAAGTCGTCAACGCTAAAATAGAATGAAACTCTGGGAAAAGAATTTTGAGATAAACAAGGAGATAGAACGA
>CALYTD010000139.1 GCA_945486445.1 uncultured Prevotellaceae bacterium | reverse complement strand
CGTCCGTATGGAGGGGGGGGAGTGCAAAGAACGTTGTGACGATGGGGGCGTTACCACCGTTCCGCATACCCACAGGCGCCGTATGTCCCGATGAAATGGGCGTTTTTTGTGTGTTTGATATACGCCCACGCATTACGTGTTGTCATCGCCGTACCCGTGTTCGTGTGTTGATTCCGTTGCGGTTATACGTTTGTTGTTTTGTGGTTATCTGTCGGTTGATTTGCAATCAGCACCAGATTGTGTTGTAGTCAGCACCAGATTACGATGTGATTAGCACCTGTTTGCATTGTAATCAGCACCTGTTTACCTTGCGTTGTTTCTATTTGCGTAGAACCCCGAAATGGTGATAGAACCAGGTTCAGGGTGTAACCCTGGGTATAGGCGCATTTTCCGCAATGCGTATTGAACTCCCCGTAGCCGGCAGGCAAGGCGATCCGTGACCGCCGAGGGGTGTCAGACCCGTTGCGAAATAATCATTATAATATGCGGATAGGTTGTCACAACCGTTACGCATCACACGTTATAGATTGCGTATTTACTGATATAACAGTTGTGTGTTGTTCCTCACGGTGCACAAAAATAGCGATGAAACCGTGTATTTTTCTATCCCCCCTCGTTTCACTTTGTGCTCCTTGCCTTTCGGCTTCGGGGTTCCCGGTACCATTATTGGCGTGAAAACAAAATACCCAGGGTTGCACCCTGGGCTTTGTTATGTCACCCCTTCGGGGTTTGTTACAATCATATTACCTACGGCAACTGGCCTGGCAGCACCTTTTTCTCTTTCTTCGGGAATGTTGCCTCGTATGCCTCAAAGGCGTCAGGAGCTTCCATTGCCACGAAATAACCGTGTGGTGTGTGATACACTCCCTCCACTCCTGCGAGGTAACCGGGTTGTAGTTCCAGTGCGAGGAAGTACGGCACGGGGTCTTCACGGGGTTCGCCGTGGTAGTGAATGTTAAGGATGCTCGCCACGACAAAGCCTGCATGCTTGTAGAAATCAATATTGCCCTCCATGCAGACAGCGCCGAACCCCATTGCCCTTGCCTTGCCAAGGGCGTGCTGAAGCAGCCGCAGGCCGTAGCCTTTGCGCTTGTATGCGGGGAGAATGCTTATCGGCCCGAAGGTGAGGATGGGTATATCACGGCCGTCGTCGGCCTTGATGACGGCATGTGAGAACATTACGTGGCCTATGATGCGGTTGTCCTCCTCAAGTACGAGGTCCAGTTCTGGTATGAAATCTGGGTTGGTGCGATACTGGTTCAGCACGTAATGCTCTGTGCATCCCGGACGGTAAACGTTCCAGAATGCCTCTCTTGTAAGGTTTTCAACCTCACGATAGTCACGAGGTTGTTCCTGTCTTATGTTCATTTCTGTCTTTTTTTATGTTATGATTTTATTGTTACGGTATCTCTGTGGCTGGTTGATAGGTGCCACATCATGCGTTGCCTCCCTGTTTGGGAAGCCTTACGCAATGTCCGTAAGCATGGTTGTCATAACACTGTTGACAGTGTATGAATAAGTGTTGTATGTCATAAATTGGTTTGATAACGGCTGCAAAGTTATAAAAAAACTTGCAGACAGCAATGCTGTCCGCAAGTATTTCTCACCCGGAAGTGTGTTTTTCTCCCTCTCGCCCGCTGTCATCGGGGCTTATATCTGTCCTGCCTCCACCAGTCGCACGACGCGTTCCGTGAGGCGGTCTTTACCCTCTGGGTCGTAGTCTTTCTTCAAAGACGCGCCGAACATCCATGCGAATGTCTGGTAAAACACAGCCTTTGACGAGCCGAGGAACGCCTGCACCAACTCGTATGAGGAGGAGTTTGTCTCACGATATATCAGTTTTATCAGCAGTTTTCCTTGTGAAAGGGTCAGCCTTTTCATCTTCGGCGTGTATTGCGCCTTTATGCTTTTCTCTACCAGTTTCAGGTGTTCCTCACGCGCTTTCTGGTTGGGTAGGGTGGCAAGGTACTCGTATGTCTCTATAATGGCACGGTTAACCTCCTTTGCTATGGGCAAGACCTTCTTCACGTTGTTAACCAGTCGGTTGTAGGCATTGCGCTGTCTGTTGTTCTTAAAGGTCAGGGGCGCATAGACATAGACGTTGCTCATCTCCACATACTTTATGCTGTCACCCTCTTCAAGCACCTTTCCCACCCTCACCATAGGCACAAACGTGGGGCTGTCCATGTCCACCTTACGGTCTTTGGGGCTCATGCTGGCCTTGCCCTGCGCCACCAACGGCAGGCAGAGAAACAGGCAGGAGAGTATGGAAAGATACGTTCTCAAAATGTTTACAGATGACGGTTGTAAGGGCAACGACGGCCCGATAAGCAGTGCAAAAGTACACATATTTTCCCATACAGCACGCAGTTTTGTTCTTAAAATTACTAAATATACAATGAATTGTTTTGCGATTTACACCTTTTAATGTAACTTTGCAACAAATTTACACTATCATGAACATGACAAGTAAGAATATAACCCGCTGCCTTGTGGCAGTACTGACGGCGGTGGTCATCACCTCATGCAGTGGAGACAGGTTCCACATTGAAGGAAATATCAGCAATGCCAAGGACTCAACACTGTACCTTGAACACATGGGCCTGAACGGACCAGAGGTGAAAGACTCCGTGAAACTGGATGCGGAAGGTGCCTTCTCCTTCTCCGGCGACGGCGTGGAGGCTCCTGAGTTCTACCGCCTTCGCATAGCGAGAAGCATCATCAACGTCAGCATCGACTCCACAGAGACGGTGAATATCAAGGCCTCATACCCCACAATGGCAACACAATACGAGGTGGAGGGCAGCGAGAACTGTAAGAAAATAAAAGAACTCGCAACGCTGCAAATACAACTTCTCACGCAGGCAAGGGCCATAGACCGCAGCGAAACACTCGGAGTGCAGCAGACAGAGGACAGCATCAACGCCATAGTAGAACGCTATAAGGACTACGTACGCACCAACTACATATACAAAGAACCACAAAAGGCGTACGCATACTTCGCTCTTTTTCAGACCCTCGGCAACAGACTGATATTCAATCCGCGCGAGTCTGACGACGACATACGTTGCTTTGCCGCCGTGGCAACATCGTGGGACACCTTCTATCCAGGCAGCGAAAGAGGAGAAAACCTACACAATATAGCCATAGAAGGAATAAAAACAATTCGCATAAAGCAACAAAAAGCCGCAGGATCAGTCATTGACCCGTCGCAAATAGAAGTTACCAACATCATAGACGTGCCCCTTACAGACAACAAAGGCAGGCAACGCTCGCTGAAAGAACTGACTGGTAAGGTGGTGATACTTGACTTCCACGCCTTCTCCGCGCCAGGAAGCACACAGAGAATAATGACCCTCCGCGACCTGTATAACAAGTATCACTCCCGCGGATTGGAGATATATCAGGTGTCAGTTGACCCCGATGAACACTTCTGGAAGACCCAAACGGCGGCCCTTCCGTGGATAAACGTACACGATGAAGACGCCCTTAACTCACAATACCTCACCCGTTACAACGTTCAGCAGGTGCCAACCTTTTTCCTAATAGACAAGAATAACTCACTGTACAAGCGTGACGCACAGATAAAAGACCTTGAAAATGAAATCGAAGGACTGCTCTAAAACACTGTTACTATTTGACTTCGGCACTGTGCTAACAGGCCTTTCAAAGCAACGTTGCATAGAGGCCTTGCAGAAAATAGGCTGTGGAAGGATAGCATACTACGTGGACGAATGTAGGCAGGAGGACCTGTTTCACGAATTAGAGATAGGCGGTAGCATACAATCCTTTTGCAATGAGGCACGCAGACAGTCGGCATACACCGATGAAATGGGCGTCTTTCACCCCTGCACAGCAACAGATGACCAGATAATCTGGGCCTGGAACGAACTGCTTACGGGCATACCGGTGGAGAAACTGCGTATGATTCGTCACTTGCATGACGACCTCGGCTACCGCACTGCAATACTTTCCAACACCAACAAGATACACTGGGACAAGGCATTAGCAGACTTCTTCACCATTGACGGGCTGAGAATGGAGGACTATTTTGACGAGGTGTTCACCTCATTCATCATGGGTAAGGTGAAACCCGATGATGATATATACCAGGAAGTAAGGCAAAAGGTAGCAGGAACAGTGGATAACATAATCTTTATTGACGACTCTGAGAAGAACTGCCGGGCCGCGCAACGCAATGGAATACGTGCTTTTCATGATGCTAACGGCGACAGATGGCCCTCTGCCATAGTGCCACTGCTGGAAGGAACCGGTAAGGCTGCCGTG
>CALYTD010000138.1 GCA_945486445.1 uncultured Prevotellaceae bacterium | reverse complement strand
AGCGGTTCAAAAGCACCGAGAATGGCCACGATGGTGGTGTCAATGAGGCGCAACGCCATGGTGATGCAGATGTTGCTGAAGGCCGTTGGCAGCAGTCCGAGCAGCAACAGGTTCACCCATGAAGCCGTGTCGCTGACGGGGTGTATGCCTCCCTCCACAATGAGAGCGTAGAGTGCTACATAGATAAAGGCATTGAAAAATATGTAGAAGGTCAGTTTCAGACTTGGCATCTTGCTGATTTTCAGTCGTGGAAGCATTACGAGGTACACGCCGTAGCCTATGCCTGAGCACAGACCGAGGAATATTCCCCATGCAGAAAACCGCGCATCGTCAGCAAAAAAGCCTGACAACAGCATCACACCGAGTGTGGCGAGCGCTATGGCCGCACCCTTTTTCAGCGACAATCGCTCGTGGAGGAAGAGCAGACCTATCACCGTACACCATATAGGGTTGGTGTATATGAGTGACGTTGCCACACCAGAGGAGATGTAGTCATAACTCATAAAAAGCGTGAAGGCGCAGATGATATACAGCAGGGAGAGCAGGGATATGCGCCAAAAGTCACCCCACGATATGCGCAGTGACACCTGACGGTACAGCAGGAAGGCTAACATGAAGATGGCACCAAAGAGAAAACGGTAGAGAATGATGCTGCAATAACCCATGCCTGCGGCTATTACCGGAATGGTAAAAAGCGGTATCAGTCCGAAGGACGCACCTGAAGCGATGGCGAGAAAGAATCCCCACCCTTGGCTCCCTGATGTCAGGGAGCGGCTGTTGTTATCCATTTATAATCGGTTGTTAAGTCTTTTTACATTCTGTCATACCACCCTATTGCTGTGGGGAGGCCGCTACTGGCTCGCTGGAAACATTGACATTGCCACCGCCGTTGGGCGCATACTTATATACGGTATTAACAAATTGCTTTATGATGTAATTCTGTGTGGCCATGTCGCCGATACTCTCCGCATGCCTCTTAATATATGACAGCAGGGCGTTGGTATAGATGCGCAGGGAGTATCTGTCCTTAGTCTGAATAAAATAGTCAATGTTGTCCAACCCCTCTTGACACAATGCCGCGGCAGACTGTATGTCATTGTCGCGCAACATCATCGTGAGGTCACGCTCCATGACACTTGCCATCTCAATGATGCTTGCCGAGTCAGGCTTCTCCAAGTACGTAGTGTCATGCTCATAACCCTGCCCTGTCTTGCCACCACACGACAAAAACAGTAGGGAAAACGTAAGGCAGAAAAGATAATGTCTCATAGTTACAAACAGTTTAATGCAGTGAATGTACCGCCCATAGCACCCATGCCCGACGCCATGACATAAAAGCCACAGAGCAGAGGGTGGCGGTGCATGTCACAATCCGAATCCTTTGCAAAGATAACAAAAAAAGACGAATAACTTGGCAGAATGGATTTTTTTTTTTAATTTTGCCGTTAAAATGGTAAGAGTAACACGATATACCACCGCTGATGCACCGCTGTGGGATAACTTTGTGAGGGCCTCAAGAAACGGGACCTTCCTCTTTCAGCGCGCATATATGGACTATCACCATGACAGATTCCATGACCATTCACTGCTATTCCATAACGAAAAGGGTAGGGTGGTGGCACTCTTGCCGTGTAATGAAGACGGGGTGACACTCCATAGCCATCAAGGGCTGACGTATGGAGGCTTCATATTGGCAGCCGGAACATACACCTATGAGGTGCAACAAGCCTTTGACGCCACCATTAACTACCTGCGTCAGCAGGGCTTCAAGGAGTGGATATACAAGCAAATGCCAAGCATTTACCACAACATACCGTCGCAGGAAGATGACTATCTGTTATGGAAAAACGGCGCAGAGATGGTGGAGTGTAACCTAAGCAGTACCGTGGACTATGGCAGTATGCCGGCTCTCAAAGCAGAATATTGCCGCAGAAACGCCCTGACAAGGCTTGCAAAACAAGGGGCAAGACTTGATATGACAACGGATTTAGAACGCTTTTGGCCGCTGTTAGAAGCCTGTTTGAAGGAAAGACACGGTGTAAAACCAGTGCATACACTAACGGAAATGCAACTGTTGCAGAGCCGTTTCCCTGACAATATACGATGTTGCACGGTGCAGGACACCGCTGGTAGTATCCTTGCCGGCGTGATAATGTACGAGGCCGGGCAGGTGGCACATGCGCAATACAGTACCACTACGGAGGCAGGAAGGCGCATAGGAGCGCAGGATTACCTGTATCTCTCACTGGTAAACCATTACAAAGAGCAGCAATCAGTACGTTTTTTCGACTTCGGAATAAGCAGCGAAGACGGCGGAAAGGTGCTGAACACATCGCTAAACAGATACAAAGAGGGATTCGGAGCACGTGGAGTAGCGTATAGGAAGTACAGGATTGTGTTGTAAGCAGTGCCTCACACGGTTTCAGGTAGTAGGTCATAAAGTGTAAAACACTACGTAAAAACCATGCGACCAGTAACCCAAAACCAATAGACCAAGGCCAACAACCTATCCTTTCGCCATCTTCTTGAACTCCTTATAGTTCCTGATGTAGTCGTTTTCATCATAGAAATCCGACGCCAGGACCATGCAAACGGCCCCGGAGGAGAAGTCCTCCAGGGTGCGCCAAACACCAGGATATATCAGCAAACCCTCCCAGGGGTGGTTCAAAAGGTAAGTACTCTTCTCCTTACCGTTATCAAGTGTGACGGTAAAAGAGCCGCTTGTTGCCACGATAAGCTGGTAGATAGCCTTGTGGGCGTGGCCTCCCCGCTTGCCGCCTCCAGGCACATCGTAGGTCCAATAGACGCGTTTTACCTCGAAAGGAATATCCTTACACTGCTCGCAGACGCTGGTACTGCAATTCTATTGTCAAATTGTGGAGGCAACACTATTATTATCGATGAAGATTTAATTATAGGCCGTTGGAAGAGTGGTTCTTTATATGAAGTTTATGAACAGGGCGGTAGTGGTTATACTTGGGATGAAGCCGACGATGTTACCGAAGACGAACGCCAACAGTTTGAATGGTCTATCTCTGATAATAATATCCTTACACAAATTCACCTAATGGAAATGGGTGGTAGAATCCCTAAAGTTTACAATATTACACAACTAACCAATACATCTTTAGTTTATGAAGATGACTATGGCGTAAAACATTATTTTATTCGTGTTGAATAATACCTTTTTGTTATGAAAAAGTTTTTTAAGGTTTTTGCTATCTGTTTTTCATCATTGCTTGCAGTGGTGATAATCGTAGCAATTATCGTTTGTAATGTAATCTTTACTTCGTCTAAATTAACTCCTATTGTTCGAGAAATTGCTGAGGATTATATTACATGCGATTTTGAATTGGATACGGTGGATCTTACTTTCTTCTCCTCTTTCCCCGATTTCTCGATTCACGTTTCTAATTTGATTCTTGTCAACGCTTCTATATCTCTTGATAATGATACTCTATTAAGTGTTAGAGACTTGTATGCTTCTGTAAATGTGAGAGAGTTTTTGTTTAAGGATAATGTTATTATAAATAAAATTACTCTTTCCGATTCTAAGGCCAATATCTTTGTCGATTCTCTTGGTAATGCAAATTATAATGTCTTTTCTATAGCATCAGATAATACGGATGAAGATACTTCCGACTCTACATCATTGACGGATATGTTTGATTTACTCGATGTGCAAACTCTTGTAATTGATAATGTATCGGCAGTTTACGTAGATAATAGTAGCGGTATTAATCTATCTCTTGAAAATCTGAATGCCTCTGTCAAAGCACAATTGAATAAGGCTGATGGAAATATTTCCGCTAAAATAGATTTCGATAAAGCTGTCGCAAATTATTCCGACTCTACAGCTATTTATGCCTTTTTAAATACCTGTAAATTCGTTGTTGATGGCGATTTGAAAGATAATCATTTTATTGGAAATTTAAATTTACTACTTCCAAACAATACTTTCGCTTTGAATAATGATGTGTTAGCAAAGGAGATAGCTCTTGCTATTGAAGCTCCACTCGAAATGAATTTCGACTTGCTGATGCTGAATTTAAAAAATGCATCTTTAAAAGTAAATGACTTTGTTGTAGATTTGGATGGAATGATGCAACTGCCTGATGATAAGGGCAATGTAAATATGGATGTGGATTTTAAAACCAATAAATGGAAGTTAGACGATTTGCTTGCTTTAGTGCCGGATTGCTATAGCGATTATGTTAAAGATTTGCTTGCTTCAGGTACAATAAATCTCTCCGGCACTGCAAAGGGGGTCTATTCCGATAATTCTTTCCCTCTTATAACTGCAAATA
>CALYTD010000137.1 GCA_945486445.1 uncultured Prevotellaceae bacterium | reverse complement strand
CTTCTGCATCTGCAGCAGTTGTTCCTTCATTGTCTGGTTGTCGTCCATAGTCAGGGGATTTTTATGGTTGGAGGTTGAGAGTTATAGGTTATCGCACGCTTATATGGATATTATGAAGTCCGTAAAGGCATCCTTCTCCGTCCTCAGTGTGATGGTTCCGTTGTGGTCTTGCACTATTTCCCTTGCGAGATACAGTCCCACTCCCGATGCCTCAGCGGTCGTCTTGGTGGTGAAGAAGGGGTCAAACACCTTGTCAACGATGGCATCTTCTATTCCAATACCGTTGTCATGCACTACTATCTCTATGTGACTTTCTCCCAGTCTGGATAGTTTCAGCAGCACTTCCGGGGCGTATGGCTGTCGTTGATACTTCTTAACCACGGCATAGACAGCGTTTGTCAGCACTGCAATCAATGCCCTGTTGATGGAGTCTGCGTCCACTTCGTGCAGCAACTGACCTGGTGGCAGTTCGGCATGAAGCCTTATTCCGCACTCATCTATGTCCTTTTTGTGGTACTCGGCGGTCACTTCCATTGCCTGACGGCACAGTTGTATCATGTCAACACTGCGCAGATTACCTATCTGGTTCTTCAACATTGCCTCCATGGCACGCAGCGTCCGCGTTGTGTTCACGCCGTGTTCCTCTATCTTTGACAGGTTAGTCTGCATCATATTGATAATGTCCTCGCAGTCATCATAGTTCTCTTGCGACATATTCTCCTGCTCATCCTTTATGTCTTCGTGCAAATCCTTGGCAAGACCGGACGTTAGTTTCGAGAAGTTGTTTATGTAATTGATGGGGTTTAGAATCCTATCTATCAGCCCTTGTGTCAGTTTTCCCGCCGTAGCCGTGCGCTCCATCCTCATCAAATCCACCTGAGTACGCTGCAAATCATCAAGTGCTGTCGATAGTTCCGCAGTGCGTTCTGCCACCGTTTGCTCCAATATCATCTTGTCACGGCTTAGTTTTTTCATTCTGTACAACGCCACTGAGCGCAACAAGAGACCTATGATAATAATGTAGCAGAGCACCGCCCACCATTTAAGGTAGAACGGAAATTCGAGATACCACTCCACACTCGCAGTGTCACTGACCCTCCCGAAGAGGTCCAACGCCTGCACTTCCAGCCGTGAATGACCGTACTGCATATTGTTGAAACGTGCGTATGTATCCGCCGACCATGCGCTCCACCTGCCGCCATTAAGGCGGTAACGATATTTGGTAGGATGGAAGATGGACATCGTTCCGGCTGAGAAATACACGGTAATGCTATGGCATGACGATGGCAACTGTATGTCCTTAACCTTCGTTACCGGCACAACTCCCTTGGCACTGTAACCGCCCCACAGCACAGAGTCGTTGAAAGCCACTATCTGTCGTATGTATATCGAGCCTTTTTCCTTCACTGTCCGCCCGTTTCCTATCATTGAGACGTCAAGGTTTACTGCGCCGAAGTCACCTCCCACCCACAGTGTCTGCCCTTCTTTCACATACACTGCATTGAGAGTTCTGTCCGCCATCGGCATCACCCATTCCGTCAACGCCTTGTCTATCTGCCCGTTCACAGCCACCCGCAGGTTCTTTCCCTCTGTGTCAGTGAACCATCTTCTGCCCGCCGTGTCTGTGAAACTAACCTTCGCCTCGTCCATATTCTCACTGTTGCGAAGCCTCTCCACCTTTATCTTTTTGTCTAAGGAGACTTCCCAACGCTCCCCATACAGGGTCTCGGCTTGTAGTGTTCTGCCGGTCATACGCACTTTCACGCATTTCTCTATCGGTGCTATCAGGTTGTATCTTCCGCTTTCCGATACCTCATACAGGCCGTCCATCTCGCCTGTGTAGAACACATCTCCCGCGCCCTTGCATACTGACAGCGTGTTGCCGTCGGTCATTCTCCGCAGTCCTTGCGCCGTTATGCGGTACAAGCCATCTGCCGTTGCCGCCAGCAACACGCCGCCTGAGAGCGGCATTATCTGCCAGCAGGCGAGGTCCATGCCCTGCATCTGCGTTATAACACCATTGCGAAGGCGGTATATTCCCTGCAATGTCCCGAAGAAGACATCGTCACCTATCATGCCAATGGAGTACACCTCGCCTTTCAGTCCCTGCGCTTCCGTGACGCGGGAGAATGGCGATGGCAGTTCCATAGCGAACACTCCGTGGTCTGTCGCGCCCCACACCGTGCGGCTTTTGTTGTAGGTTATGAAGTTTATGGCCGTGCTGCACAGTCCGTCTGCCTCGGTAATGAGGCGCGATATGCCGTCCTGGCGCAGCATTATACCCTCTCCCCGCCGCGCGGAAAGTGCCTGCCCTGCTAGCCTTATGTTCATTATCGAGTCCGTGGCCTGCATCATCTTCATGGCCATCCGCCCCGGGATCTTGTGCAGGGAGCGTCCGTCCCTCAGTTGGTAAGCATCTCCCGAAGATGTGTGTACAAACACTTTCTCTCCTTCCACCTTTATCATATCGACCTCCCCGAACAGCCTTTGCCCTTTGTCTGACACTATTGTGCGCAGTTGCAGGCATCCCCTCGCGTCGGGTTCGAGGTATCCGAAGACATTGAATCCGCCCACCCATATCCGTCCGTTGTTGCCTCTGGCTATGCGGGTGACACGACTTATTCCCGGCGTATGTATCTTGCGCCACGTGGAGCCGTCATAATACACCAGTCCCTCGAAGTTAGCCACGAAGACAGTGCCGTACGCATCGCAGGCAATGTCGTAGTTACGGTTGTGCGCATTGTACTCCGCCGCGCCGTAACTGCGTATGAACGGTATGCCACGGTTGCCCGCCCCCACCGCCAGAGCGGCGAGGAGAAGCAGCGCGAGGGCAAGCATTCTCGCGGTATTTCCTTTGAAACGTATTGTCATGGCATATCTTCCTTAAATCTTCTGTAAGGCACTTCCTTGCCTATATAGTACTCCCACTCCTCTGTGGAGAAGTCTCTTGTGATATTACGGTGCGTGTTTCGCGAGTTGGTCTCCACCGAAACGTTGACGCTCCGTATGTCTCCGCCCTCCATGCCTATGCGCACCGCCTGCTGGCAGTCGTCTGTCACGAAGCACAGCGGCCACCGGCTGTAGGTTATGTTCACCGGTGTCACGAGAGAACCTATGTGCCTCATGTCCCAAAGCCGCACCGTATGGTCGTATGAGGAACTGACAAGCATCCACGCCATGCGTTCCAGGTGGGTCACCCTGCCGGTGTGTCCGTGCAGGGAACTGAGCAGCCTGCCGTTGCGGTCGAAGATATATACGGGTCCGGTCTCGGTGCCAAGAATGAGCAATCCCTTGTCTTCCACATACTCAAAAGCGGTCACCACCTCGCCCTTCGGCATCAAGAACGTCACAGACGGCTTTTCCTCGTAGCCGGCGAAGGCTCTCGTCGCGCCGGAGTTGCAGAACAGCAGCAGGTCGTCCCCCACCATTCCCGCCTCCGCTATGTCGCCCTCCACGGTGACGGAGTGCAGTGTTGTCATGGTCTTCGCGTTGATCCAAACCACCCTGTCGTGGGCTACCGCCACCAGAATGCCGTCCTTGCGGCGCAGCAGGTTCTCCCATCTGCCTGACGGGAGGGAGAGGATACGCGGCGCCATCTGCGGCTGTAACACGTTCTGCCGCACCAGACGCCCCGTTATGTCGAGCGCATAGCAATTGCCTTCGTCATCGGTACACACAGTGCGGAACACGTCTCCGCGGTCGGAGTATATGGTCTTTGTGGTGTAGCGCGGGGCTGCCCCGCTGTTGCCCTGCTGCGGAACGAGCACCGCTATCTCGCCATAGTCACTGACAGCGACGAACGTTCCGGCAGCGTTCCCGCTGCCATCGTCAACCTTCGCCATGCTCCTCACGCTGCCGGTGAGCGTTCCCGTCAGTTGCATAGAGTTGCCGGAGGTTCTCAGCAGCGACGTGAACACGTCCTGTTGATACACGTCTCCGCCGTAGGTGTTGGTGTAATGCCACGAGGCGTAACTAAGCAGCGGCGCCAGGTCAGCACTGCCTGCATCGCTCTGTGCTATGGCATTCTGCGCCAAGAGTTTGCCCAATGAGTTATAGAACAGGGTGTCTGCCTTTGCCCTTGCGGCAAGAGCCTCCTGCCGTTCCTGCGTGGCCACGAGGGTCTGGAACTCCGCCAACAGCCTCATGCTGTCCGCCTGGTGCGCCGCTTTCACCGCCTGCCGCTCCGCCTCACGCGCCAGTCCGCGCTCCATCTCGGCCTTGCCCCGCTCCATGTCGGCAATGCGCGACTGCTGTTCCGCACGGTCACGCTGCCGGTCTGATATGGTTTTCTGCTGGAAGGCTATGTCCTCCATCTGCTCA
>CALYTD010000136.1 GCA_945486445.1 uncultured Prevotellaceae bacterium | reverse complement strand
ATACAAAGTCAACGGTCAGGAGTGCAAACTCAATATCAAGAGCCGTGAGGAGATAGACCTTGAATGGGGCGGAAAACTCGTCTTCATCAACACCGTTGTGGGCGGAGCAATAGATATGCGCTTCATGCCAGCCATACTGAAAGGTGTCATGGAGAAGATGGAACGCGGTCCGCTGACAGGCTCTTACGCACGAGACGTACGCGTGATAGTATATGATGGCAAGATGCACCCGGTTGACAGCAACGAACTTTCGTTCATGCTGGCGGCACGAAATGCTTTCAGCGAGGCATTCCGCAACGCCGCTCCAAAGATTCTTGAGCCAATATACGACCTTGAAGTGTATGTACCTGCCGAGTTAACGGGCGATGTCATGAGCGACCTGCAAGGACGGCGCGCACTCATAATGGGCATGGACATGGAGAACGGTTACCAGAAACTGCAAGCCAAAATACCGCTGAAAGAACTGTCAAACTACTCCATAGCCCTCAGTTCCCTAACCGGCGGCAGGGCTTCCTTCACCACAAAGTTCGCATCCTACGAACTAATGCCTAATGAGTTGCAGCAGGCTCTCATTCAGGAACACAGCAACGACGAGTAATTGATACAAATCATCATAACCAACAGCAAGGCATCCTCGCAGATGTCTTGCGTCCAGTCAGAGCGACATAAGGATTATAAGGCCACAAGGCACGCAGTGATGCCCGCCACCGGCTAATATCCATCCCGTCTGCACTGGGAAAGAACTACTATCATAGGTGCGATGCGAATTGCGCCTATGATTATTTTTTTGTACCATGACAAACACCGGCCCCCTTCATGAAAAGGTGCTGATTGTCCCACAATAAGGTGCTGATTATGACGTAAAGAGGTGCTGATTACATTGCAATCAGCACCTCTTTACAGTATAGGCACGTCACCTTTACAACAGCATAGGCTGCCGGTCATAATGGAAGAAATGGCATGTGACGGGACTATTATCTCCAGTCATGGCATTCTTAAGTAACCGAACAAGATTCCGGCAGTGCTCAGAACGACACAAATACCGACTCGTTTCCGGCAAGTCTCATGGCAAAAGAGCCGTCAGCAGAAACCTTTACCGTCCGTTTCCTGCCTGTGGCTGTGTGCCATACGGTAATCCTCTCTGGGGCGGAAGCAAACCTCACAGCGCATTCCACTGCCTCTTTCTCCTTGTTGGCAAGAAAGAACATATCCCTTTTCTGTCCTCCATACACAAACTTTCTGTGGGTATGCACCACGGCATCAGATGTCAGCGTTATCTCCCTCCGCACCGTCTCCCCACTGCGCAGCACGGGTATGCCATCCGCCTCAAGCCCTTTCAGCACTCTGCGGGAGGCCTCTGACACAAACACCCCGTCAGTGAGCAACACGGCTTTGTACGTCCTGCGGATGTAATCAGTACGTGTTTGCAGGGCATCTCCCGTGCACACATCCCAGTCCAGGCCGTCTATACCCTTGGGCAAGCGGTGTGAAAGCGTCTTTACCGGCACGTCATCACCAAGGAATACCAACACATCCGGCGCAGCCTCTCCCTGCCTCAGCATCACCATGCTGCGCGCCGCAGCCTCCCACAGCGGTCTCATAGCCTCCCACTTCGGATTAGAACGGTTTATGGCATATTCCCGTCCTGCCACGTATGGCGCAGAAGGCGACACCTCCGGGATATGGGGCGTAGCGCAAACAACCATCTCCTGCGCCCCGAGAGAGAAGGCAATGTCAGCCACACGCTTCAAGTCAGCAGGAGAATCCTTATACTCCGCATCCGTCATGGCCTCTGCCGAAGCCACAGGTTTACCATAAAGATGCGCGGCAGAGGAACAGTCTCTCACGTCAAACGCTCCCTCCTTCTGATATGTCCAGAACTCCCCCTGCGGTCGTTCCACCACCTTTTTCACCGCCACCGCGTCACCCACGATGCAGAGAGCGTTGCCTATCGCCTGCGCCGTGAAGCGGATACCGTTCTCTGTGGCACGTTTCTGGAATGTGCCATAGTAATTATCTGCCACGCATTCGCTCACGGCCATGCGGTAATCATAAAGCACTCGCTCCGTCTTTTCCTTCGACTGTACTATATATCCTGCCAAAACAGGCAGGAAAGGTCTCATGTCATACCCCCTGCGTGCCTTAAACTCCTGCAACATCAGCGGTGTCCAGTTCTGCGAACCAGCCTCATGCGAATCCATTGTCACACCTGCCACATTGTCAACACCATCCGCCCTAAGCGAGTCAAGGATAACCTGGATATAACTGTCCCAATGCAATTCCGCCGCCTCTTTTGACAGTTTGTCACACTCGTAGCCCAATAGATTGCTCCGTCCGTGCTTGCTTTTCCCGCCTGTAAGCACCGCCGCCATTCGCAGTATGCGCCATCTGCCCTCCGGCAACACACAGCGCAGCGTGCCGTCCGCCACATAGTCCGTCACATCCACCATGTCTTCCGGTGCTATCACGTCCTGCGCAGCATAGTCAGGTGTGGCATCCCCCTCACGGAAATCAGAATGAAGAGCCGCCAGTTCCTCCCATCTGTCCATTTTCGCCGCACTGCCAAGCGACCATGATTTAAGTCTTTCCTCACCATTGTAACGCATCCTCCAATACTTCCCCGAATCCGGCAAGAAAGCATTTGTACGCACAAAGTATCCGCCCTGCGAGGCGTACATAGGTTTAATGGGGACAACGTCACGCCATGTCACGCTGTCATCACTTGCCTGCAACACACCAATGTCTTGTCTTTCAACAAAGCCATACCCCTGAAATGCCGTTGAACCACCAACGGGAGGCTTCTGCATTGTGCCGTTTTTACCTTTTCCCGACGCTTTGTAAGAAGCTGTGACATAGCGCATCATGCCGTCGTCATGGCATTTGATGGCTATACAGGCAATATCCTCCACATAGTCCTCCCTCCCCTGTATAGCAGGTATCTCAGCGCAGACAGGCTTCACCCCGTCAGAGTTCAGCACACATTCGGCAGAAACCACACGCTGCATGGCGTGGCGCGGAGTGATCCAGCGTCCGCCTGCCACATATCCATTGGATATATTCAGCTCAAATTCAAGGCCCATACGCTTAGCCTCTGTCGCCGCAAGTTTAAGGTGTCGCCACCATTCCGGCGAGAAACCATCTTCCGCGCCATTGGCCTCCGGATCACGGGCATGATTCTGGTCATAATAGACCACACCTCCAAAACCGGCATCCCGCAACGCCTTGGCATCCGCCTTTATACCCTCATCGGTGGTCTTCTCATAACCAAAGAACCACCATGTCTTCATCTTGTATGCGGCGGTGGGACGTTTCCATAGCCCGTCAAGGGCTTGCGCATACAAGGAGAGACAAGAGAACGGGGCATACAACGCCACCAATATCACGAATGGCAGTTTATGTCTTAAAGTAAAAGTCATAGCATGAAAATGTATAAATGTATTCTTTTACTGTATAACCCAACTGTGGTATTTTTATTGTTTACACATAATCTTATTGCTTCTTAAAGCAAAAAAAAGCGGAAAAACGTTGTTTTTCACATTTTATTTTGTAACTTTGCACCGCAATTTTGCATTTGGTTCTCCATGCCGCAAGTGTTTACGGCATACGAGCTAAGACGGGAACGCAGTGAGATTCTGCGACATTACCCGATGCTGTGAGTCCATTTTGAGGGTGGCAAACATGGTCACTGTCCCCACGCAAGAGACTTTCTGCTCTTGCCTCCGCGGGTTGGGAAGACCGCTATCCTTAGGACAAAGTCAGAAGACCTGCCATCTGCAATAAACATGAAGGGTGCCTGCGGGATTACGGGCGCACGGGAAAATAAAACACTTATATACATGATTAGAAAAATCTTGGTTGCTAATCGTGGCGAGATAGCAATACGCGTAATGCGTAGTTGCTATGAGATGGGCATACACTCCGTGGCTGTATATAGCACAGCCGACCGTATGTCACGCCATGTTCTGTTTGCCAATGAGGCGGAATGTATAGGCGAGGCTGCCAGCAGTGACAGTTACCTGAACATTGACCACATCATTGCCGCAGCCCACAAACACAACGTTGATGCCATACATCCCGGCTACGGTTTCCTCTCGGAGAACGCCGACTTCGCGCGAAGATGTGAGGAGGAAGGTTTCATCTTCATCGGCCCACGGCCCGAGACCATGGAGGAGATGGGCGACAAGATAAGCGCACGCCGCAAGATGATAGCGGCAGGAGTGCCCGTAGTGCCCGGCACCGAAGAACCTTTGAAGTCTGCCGAAGAGGCAGTGAAAGTGGCAAAGGAGATAGGTTTCCCTGTGATGCTGAAAGCCTCTATGGGCGGTGGCGGAAAGGGTATGCGCCTCATAAAC
>CALYTD010000135.1 GCA_945486445.1 uncultured Prevotellaceae bacterium | reverse complement strand
GCCTCATCGCAACCAGCCTCTATCTTGTCTTTATAATAATGTGTAAGTAGCATCGTTTTCTGCCTGCCGATGTTACGGCAGCGTCATTTATAGTAGAACTGCACCGCTCCGCTGCCCCCACCCTTCTGTGCGTTTGGCAGGGCTGTACCCACTCCTGCTGCGCTTACCGTCACCCTTGTGTCGCGTGAGTTGTTGTAGAAACGGGCGGTGAACGTACCGTCTTTGGCGATTGTCGGATTGGGATTCCAGTATAGCGTACGACGATAGTCTGTCGGTTTTGCAGGTACGGCGGTGCTATAATCGGGTGAATAGAACTTCTCCGGATATGTTATGCCGGGCAACACGTATCTGCGGTCACGGTAGGTATAGCGTTTGGTCTCGTCAGGGAGAAGTTCAAACTGCAGCGTCACGTCTGCCGCATGGCTCTCCACCACGTCTCCCGAGTCAGTGCGCAGGTCATAATCCGTATATACCCTTACGTTCTTCAAGCGTTTGAGTTGCAACATATTGAATACGGCTGTGGCGGTGCGGGGCTTGTCATACTCCGTTACCAATGGTGTGTAGTTACGGTAGAAAGAGGTGCCATCTACCATTGCACGCAGGTTAAACTGGTTATGGCGGCCCATGTTGCCCACGAAATAGGTGGCAATGGCCATTGGCATACGTCTAAAGTCTGCCACGCCAAGCATCAGACCGTAGTCTGAGGCTGCGTTATAGGCACTGTACATATCCATTACTATGGCGGGTTTCGACATATCAATGGAACGCTTGCCACGGCGACGGGCCTTCACCACCACCGTCTGCAACGTGTGATTGCCGGCAAGGCGACTGCCCGCGGTTATCTGCTCATCGTCATCTTCATCAACGAAGAACAGTTCTGGAGAGTTCACCTGATACCAGGAGTACGGCTGTGAGTATATGGGGTGTATGGCGTCACGCTTCACAAAATAGTCAGGGAAGGCACGTTCGTTTGCCATGTCAACGTCAAATCCCTTGCTCTGCATATTCTTTTTCACCGAGTCCTTCTGGTTATATGCCTTCACAAAGAGTATTGCTTCATCATAATACGGTGGCAGGTTGATTATGAAATGCCCGTTCTTGTCAGTGTGTGTCACCGCTCCCGCCGTTGTACCGTCCTTGTTTAGTTCTGCTTCTACCAGCACAGCACGCCTCACGCGTCCATTGCCGAGGCGGGTATCACTGTCGTCTGCCCACTCTATCACCGTGTTGTCAGTAGCGTTGGCGTCTATACCCAGTTGCTCATCTGACGCCTCTTCTACCTCTGTCGTTAGGCTCATACCCTCCTCCATACCGCTGATAGCGTCCATCTCTGCCATCATCTTGTCGGCAATGGTGGTAGGCTGACTGCCTGCCGCCTCCACATCTTCCAGTTCAAGCAGGTTGGCTATGGAGGGAATTGTCATCACCGTGCCCTCAAAGGTAAGCCCTTTCTCTGGCGTATAGCGCAGGTTGTCAGCACGTTTGTAGCGTCTCCACCCCTGTACCATCATAAGCAGGTCAAGATCTGCCCGATGTTGCGCATCGTCTGCTTCAAAATAATATGCGGGATAGGCTATAAAACCTTTTAGTTCTGATGACAGCAGCATATCCGTCATAATATTTCCGTTGTCATATCCCCGCTCATCGGTCTGCGCATCACGCACGGCTATTGAGAAAGAACCTGCCCAGCCATGCTCCACGGGCAGCCTTAATGACAGCTCAACTGGGGCGTATGGCCTAAGCGTGGTCTTTCTTCCAACGCTATCACCGTCGCAGGAGAGCCGCACATCGACGGGAAGACCGTAGTCCTTATGATTCACAAAGAAAAGGCGTGAGGCAAGGGGCTGGGCCTGAGCGTCATAGATTATAACCTCATTAATGCCCGTAGGACAGTTAGCAACGTTGAGATCAATGTCTCCCGGACCGTCCATTCTGCCGAATGTCACCAGTCTGCCACGGCACATTATGGTGTATGCCGCTGGCTGAACGCCCTTGGCGCGCACCGTGGCACGGCCCTTCTCCGTGTCAACAGCTAGTGCTGCACCCGCCTTATGAGCCGCGGGAAGGGTGAAGGTATAATGCTTGTCATTCCAATCAAAGGCAACCTTCTGCGGTGTGGCACCAGGGGTGACGGTGAAGATGCCACGTCCTGCATGGCTGGGGCGTATCTTACGGCCGTCCGACAGTGTACCCTCAATGTCAAGTTGCTGCCCGTTGTTGTCAGTAATCTCATAGGCTACATTACTGGAGACACCCTCCACCAGTTGGCCGCCCTCAGGAAAGAAGTTACAACGCATAAAGATTTTCTCCTTCAGCACACGCTGTTTGGAACGGTGGGCCATATAACGGTCACCATAGTTGCCTGCCGTCTTTGGCTTCTGATATATGGGGAGCACACGGGAGTAGAGACCCTCAAAATTACGGAAGAAGTCGTTTGCGGCCTGAGAACCGTAGAATTTCAGACGGTCGTCACGCGTATATTTCTTCTCCGTGACGTTGAAATTGAGTTGCCAACGTGTATATGCGCGTATCTCATAGTACCCGGAATAGAGAGAATCCTGCAAGACAAACTGTCCGCAGGTAAGTCCCTGTCCGCTGACCACCACGTGCTGACGCTCTACGAGATAGCCATCGGGAGTGAGAAGTTCCACATACAGCAGTTTGCTCATGTTCGTAGGTTGAAAGTTGTCGGCACGAACCACGTAAGCCTTGTACCACAACGTGTCTCCAACGAAGTAGCAACTGTTGTCCGTGTGCACATATATCTTCTCCTGCACCTGTGGTTTGTCACGCAAGAGTGTTTCAAGGTCGTCCAATGCGTCAGCCCTGACCGTTGCGGCCAGACAGCACAGCAGTGCCAGCATCGTCATGCGAAAGGTCTGTAATGGTCTCATTATTGTTGGCTTGGGGGTTGATTGTTTTTTATCGTTGCGGTGTTTGCAGGTGGGTTAGCATGATATATCTTTTTGATGCTTCTTACACCACAAAGGTTTAATGTAGTGACTGGTGTACAACAAAAAAAACATGCATGAAAAACATTGCAAATGTACTCATTTTCTTTGACAACGCCAAACTATACACCGTTTTTGTTGCTCCGCATCCTGATTTTAGGGATGTGAACAGTGTCTTACTGCATGTTATGTTTCCGCACCGTAAGTAATGTGACAGTAATCAGCGGCAGATTACATTGTAAAAGAGGGCTTTTCACAGTATAAAAGGCGGCAAATCGCAATGTAAAAGGCGGCAAATCATGATGGCCGCTTACTTTTCAGAGAAGATATACTTAACCTTGGTGCATCCGCTTGCCCGGTGTTTTGCGGCGATTCGGACGCACCAAGGTGCGTCCCTACATCGCGGGGTGTTATCCCCTGCCGCTTTGTTTTGAGGAGGAAAAAATAATACCGCCATGGTAGGGACGCACCTTGGTGCGTCCGCTTGCCCCGAATCGTCGTGGGGTGTTATCCCCCTGCCGCTTTGTAGAGACGAGGTAGCACCTCGTCTCAATAATGAAAGTAACGTAATACGACAACAAAAAGGCAGTCACGCCTCCTCGTTGCGGGGTAAAGCGTGACTGCCTGTATTTTATCTAATTTCTTGCCTTATTGGAATGGCAGGTAGCAGTTCTGTGTTGTTATGCCTGCTGCCTTATTCTCCAACTTCTTGCTGAGCCATGTGTCACCGAATGTGGCGCTGAATGTGCCTGCCATATTCTTGTGACGGGCTATGCGGAGCAGGTCAGAGAAGCGTGTGCCCTCGAAGGCAAACTCCATAGCGTACTCGTCACAGAGAAGGTCCTCTACTGCGTTGATATACTCTTCCTTGCTGTATGACTGGCCATCGAGACCGAGGTTGAAGTCACGACGTATCTTCTCTATCCTCTCCTCTACAATAGCCTTGTACTGGTATGGGGAGTTGATGTCATCTACCGCTCCGGCACCACGCAGGTGGGTACCGATGAATAAAATACTCCCTAAATTGGTGAACAGTTCCTTATTTGCCTCAGAGAAGAATGGTATCTCGGTTTCAAGTATCTGGTATGCCTCGTCTGGGATATAATAGTTGTCCTCATCTATACCACCTCCTGCTACGTATGCGGAAGCGAGATAAGACTTGATATTTGACTGCAAACCAGACTTCATTATGGCGAAAGCGAGTTCTGGATAGCCCATACGGTTAAACGCTTCTGCAAGGTGCATGAAAACCGTAATGTTACGGTAGAGCAGAACAGTACCCGTTGATGGCTTTCCTACGAACACAAGGTCAGAATAGTTACCTGTACCTTTTACTACACAATTTGAACGGGCATCTCCAAGTTTTGCCTGAGACAACTTCCAGAGATAAGGAGGAGCAGCCTGCT
>CALYTD010000134.1 GCA_945486445.1 uncultured Prevotellaceae bacterium | reverse complement strand
CATCATAAAAGGCACAACAGCCTTCAAGGGCATAGTGACCGGCACGGGAACACTGCGTAAAACCGGCGCGGGACAGTTGAACCTGACATATCCCGGCGTGAACTCTTACGCCGAGACGATACTTGAAAACGGCATAATAGCGCAGAGCAACTACGCCTCCACGTTCGGAAAGAGCGGCAGCAAGATAACCGTCAAGAACGGAACACTGCAAATGTTTGACAACAACTCCCTCTCCGAAGTCCCGTCATTCAACCACAATGTAAGCATACCTGGCAGCGGCAGGCTGACGTTTGTGATGGGAAGCCGCTGCAATGTCAACGGTTCTTTCAGCGGAGAAGGCACTGTCAACCTCAACGTCAAGTACGTCCGCGGCGATATGCGCGCCGACTGGAGCGGCTTCACCGGCACTCTCAACATCAGCGGCGACGACTTCCGCCTCAACCAAAACACGGACATGAGCGGGGCGACCGTGACACTTGGCACCCTGAACAGCATGACACACGTCAAGGCAGGAGGCAGTTCCGCGGGCAGTTACACCTCTAAGTTCGGCTCGCTTGCCACCACCTCCACCACGGTTGGACTGTATAACGGAACATATAAAGTGGGCTATAACAATGCCAGCACCACCTTCGCAGGCAAGATTTCCGCGCAATTAGACAAATACGGCACCGGAACACTGACGCTGACAGGAACAGGCAACAGCGCCGCCACCTTATATATATATAAGGGAACGGTAGCCCTCAGCAATACCGTAAGTGCCGGAGTGGCGGCAGGCAACGTCGTTGTGCAGAACGGAGGCACGCTGCGCGGCAAAGGCTCATGCACAAGCATCACCGTGAACAACGGCGGAACACTCGCCACACACACCACAGACCTGCTGACGGGAACACTGACCACCACCGGCAACCTGACCGTGAACAGCGGCGGAACGATAACGGTGAAGATTTCCACCAGGGCTGACAACTACGCCATAGGCGGCAAGGCTACCTTCAACGGCGAGGGAGGCACGTTGCGAATAGTGGTGAACAAAAAGAACAGGACATGGACCGAAGGCGAGGAATTCAACGTTATCAGCGCGGCAAACGGCATCAGCGGCAAGTTGACACTCGCTGGAGACGAACCGGGCGAGGGCTTTGAATGGGATGACAGCGACCTCTGCACCACGGGCATACTGCGCGTGAAACTCGCCACAGGCATAAAGGCAGTGAACGCGAACGTAGCCATGGTAAGTCCGCGCATAGTAGAGAGCGTGCTGAACGTAAACCTCTCAGGCACGTGTAACGGCACGGCGGACATACAGATAACAGACCCTGACGGCACTACAAAATACGCTGACACCTTCGATGCCACCATTCCGCAGACCATAAACATGGAAGGATGGGCAAAGGGCGTATATCTCGTGCGCCTCGGCAACAACGGCGAGACAACCGTGGTGAAGGTCATCAAGAAGTAGCAGCGAAACCTGCTGTCCCCCAACAAGTTGCGGAGTGAATGGCAATCAGGTGCTGATTATATTACTACCAGCACGGGATTACCATGCGATTCGGTGCTGATTACACAGCAAACAAGCACTGATTGCAACGACGATTGGCACGACCTTAAACGGAGACGATGTGGTACATCGTCTCTACACAACCAAACCACCAAACAACAAAAGAACCAAACAACTAAACAACCAAATAACCAAACCACCAAACAACTAAAAAACAATGAAAACCATCATCACAACCCTGTGCCTCGGCATCGCAATGACGACCTCCGCACAGACATACCTCGACCCCAACGCACCGATAGAAGACAGGGTGCAGGACGCCCTGTCGCGCATGACGCTGCACGAAAAGGTGGCGATACTCCACGCACAGAGCAAGTTCTCCTCCGCGGGAGTGCCGCGCCTTGGCATCAGACAACTGAACTACTCCGACGGACCACACGGCGCGCGCGAGGAGATAGACTGGAACTCATGGAACCCCGCACACTGGACCAACGACAGTTGCGTGGCATTCCCCACCCTCACCTGCCTCGCCTCCACATGGAACAGGGAACTGAGCGCACTCTACGGCAACGCCGTCAGCGAGGAATTTGCCTTCAGAGGCAAGGACGTGATGTTAGGACCAGGAGTGAACATAGCCAGAGTACCACTGAACGGAAGAGCCTTCGAATACATGGGCGAGGACCCATACCTCGCCGGTGAGATGGCAGTGCCATACATAAAAGCAGCACAGAAAAACGGAATAGCTACGTGTCCGAAGCATTTCTTCCTCAACAATCAGGAGAAAGACCGCTGGACGGTGAACGTAAACGTAAGCGAACGCGCCGTGGAGGAAATCTATCTGCCCGCCTTCGAGAAGGTGATAAAGGAGGGAGGAGCATGGACCATCATGGGCTCCTACAACAAATGGCTGGGCACCTGGTGCTGCGAGAACGACAGCTCGCTTAACGGCATACTGAAAAAGAGGTGGGGATTTGACGGCGCAGTGGTAAGCGACTGGGGCGGAACACACCACACCGACCTCGCCGCATGGGGCGGACTGGACGTGGAAATGGGCACCAACACCAACGGAAAGACCATTGACAAGTCCCTGGGTTACAACACATACTACCTTGCCGACGCGTTTGAGACAAAGGTAAGGGAGGGCAAGATACCCATGAGCGTGCTCAACGACAAGGCGGCAAGGGTGCTGAGGACAATATTCCGCACGGCAATGAACCCGAAGAAAGTGATAGGAAGCATGACCTCCGAGGCACACTACGACGTGTGCCAAAAGGTGGGCGAAGAGGGAATAGTGCTGCTGAAAAACCAGAAAGGCATACTCCCCATAGAGCCGGGACGGTACAAGAGGATACTGGTGGTAGGCGACAACGCCACGAGGAACATGAGTTACGGCGGCGGCTCGTCAGAGTTGAAGACGAAATTCGACATCTCCCCGCTGCAAGGACTGCGTGAGGTGTACGGCGACGCCATAGACTACGCGCAGGGCTACTATGCCGGCAAGGCGATGTATGGCAGAGTTGAGAAACTGAACGCCGACTCACTGCTGCGCCTTAAGAACGAGGCGATGGAGAAGGCAAGACAGGCTGACCTCGTGATATTCATAGGAGGAATGAACAAAAACCACCGTCAGGACTGCGAGGACGGCGACCGTGAGGACTATAACCTCAGTTACGGACAGAACGAACTCATAGCGGAACTTGCCAGAATACAGAAGAACACCGTGGTGGTAACCTTTGCCGGCAACGCGTTCGCCACACCATGGATAGACAAGGTGCAGGCACTGGTGCAGTGCTGGTACCTCGGCAGCATGAGCGGGACGACACTCGCCAACGTGATAAGCGGCAAGGTGAACCCCAGCGGCAAACTGCCCGTGACATTCGCAAAGCGGCAAGAGGACTACCCTTGCTTCCAGTACGGCGAGGAGGGCTATCCCGGAGTGAACAAGCAGGTGTATTACAAGGAGGGAATATACGTGGGTTACCGCCACTTCGACACCAAGAAAGTGCAACCACAGTTCCCCTTCGGCTTCGGACTGAGTTACACCACCTTCAAATATGGCAAGCCCGTGCTGTCCTCCAAGTATATGTATGACGAGGGAACGATAACCGTCAGCGTGCCCGTCACGAACACCGGAAAACGCGTGGGCAAGGAGACCGTGCAACTGTACATAGCCGACGAGGAGTGCAGCGTTGACCGTCCGGCAAAGGAACTGAAAGGCTTTGCCAAACTGACACTCGCCCCCGGCGAGACGAAGACCGCCACAATGGAGATAAAGGTGGATGACCTGAAGTTCTATAACGAGGCAGCCCACCGCTGGCAAGTGGAGCCCGGACGCTTCAAGGCGATAATAGGCGCGAGCGAGACAGACGTGCGCGGCACGGCGGAATTTGAATATCCGGCGAAGTAACGCTATGCGCAAACAAGGAAAAGAATACCCATAAATTGAGAAACCGATGAATGCCAGGCACTTTGCATGTCATTCATCGGTTTCATCATTCAACCAAGTTCCGTTATTAGCGCAAACAGCAAATAGAGCGGGATATTAAGCAACGCACTGTCACTGTGGTCATACGGTTTCAGACTGGTACGTATTGAAAGTGAGGGAGCGTATTTATCACGATACGATTTCAGGCTTTTGGCATTCATCGTAAACCCTGCCTTGCATTCCATAGGAATAACATTCAGCCCGTCGGAGAGCAGGAAATCTATCTCAGCCCTTGACTGTGATGTCCAATAATAGCCGCTTTGCAGGCGGGGAACGGTATGGAGTGCCTGACAAACAGACGGTTCTGTCAAAGCCCCTGTGAATGACTCGAAGATACGGCTGCCGTCAAGAATCACTTTGGGAGACAAATTACAAAGACA
>CALYTD010000133.1 GCA_945486445.1 uncultured Prevotellaceae bacterium | reverse complement strand
AAAGTTACTTCGTGGCAAGTACAAGCCAAGCTTCACACCGCACGTTGACTGCGGCGACAACGTAATCATCATCAATGCAAACAAGATTGTCTTCACAGGTAAAAAGGAGACAGAAAAAGTTTACACACGTTACACCGGCTATCCCGGCGGTCAGCGCTTCAACACCCCCGCACAACTGCGTAAGAAGAACGACGGTTGCGAGAGAATACTGCGCCACGCCGTAAAAGGTATGCTGCCCAAAGGCCCACTCGGTCGCTCTATCCTGAAGAACCTCTACGTATATGAGGGCACAGAGCATAAGCACGAGGCACAGAAGCCTAAGGCTATCGACATCAATCAGTACAAATAATAAAAGATATACATAACATGGAAGTAATAAACGCAATCGGTCGTCGCAAGAGCGCTGTCGCTCGTGTATATCTCTCAGAGGGCACCGGCAAGATAACTATCAACAAGGTAGATCTCACAGAATATTTCCCATCAGCAATACTCCAGTACGTAGTAAAGCAGCCACTGGAACTCCTTGAAGTAGCAGAAAAGTACGACATCAAGGCTAACCTCAACGGCGGTGGTTTCACCGGTCAGAGCCAGGCTCTGCGCCTCGCTATAGCACGCGCACTGGTAAAAGTTGACGCAGAAGACAAGAAGGCACTGAAGACACAGGGCTTCCTCACACGCGACTCACGTAAGGTAGAGCGTAAGAAGCCAGGTCAGCCAAAGGCACGCCGTCGCTTCCAGTTCTCTAAGCGTTAATCACTGGGAACGGAACAAAGCGGACGCTACACCACACATCACACAAGAACAGCGCCGCAAAAACTGTTTAGCATCTAAACCTGCCAGACTCTATACCATACTATATATAAATAGGTGTAGGCTACCCGCAGGCTGATTCTAACCAAAAAGAATTAAAAAGAAAGTAAACAAACCGGTCAACAGGAGGGAAGGCAACACAACATAACATAAAAAAAACAATGCCATAACCCGACAAAAGACCACAAAAAAGAAAAAAGACAATGTCAAGAACTAATTTTGATCAGTTACTTCAGGCTGGCTGTCACTTTGGCCACCTCCGTCGCAAGTGGAATCCTGCCATGGCTCCCTACATCTTCATGGAGCGTAACGGCATACACATCATAGACCTCCACAAGACGGTCGTAAAGATAGACGAGGCTTCTGAGGCCCTGAAGAACATCGCCAAGCAAGGTAAGAAAATACTGTTCGTTGCTACTAAAAAACAAGCTAAGGACGTGATTGCCGAGAAGGCACAGAGCGTTAACATGCCTTACATCAACGAGCGCTGGGCAGGTGGTATGCTCACCAACTTCCAGACAATACGTAAGGCAATAAAGAAAATGGCGAACATAGACAAACTTACCGCTGACGGCACATACAGCAACCTCTCCAAGCGTGAGCTCCTGCAGATCTCACGTCAGCGCGCAAAGCTGGAGAAGAACCTCGGTTCAATAGCAGACTTGACACGTCTTCCATCTGCTATCTTCGTCGTTGACGTAGAGAAGGAGCACATCGCAGTAAAGGAAGCACACCGTCTCGGCATACCAGTATTCGGTATCGTTGACACAAACGCTGACCCAAACAAGGTGGACTTCGCTATACCAGCCAACGATGACGCAAAAGACTCAGTAGAAGTGATACTCTCAGCTTGCTGCGACGCTATCAACGAGGGTCTCCAAGAGCGCAAGGTAGAGAAGGCAGACGAGAAAGCTGCCGCACAGCAGGAGGACCAGCCAAAGGCTACCGCCGAATAAAACAAAAAGAACAGCAGTCCTGTTGCCCGGACTATCATGCCAACATAACGGCCAAGACAGACGGACAACAGGGCTTCTGGATAGACAAACCACAAACATTAAAACATACAATGGCTATAACAATGGAAAGCATCAAGACCCTGCGTGCTATGACAGGCGCGGGTCTTGCTGACGTAAAGAAAGCTCTGACAGAAGCAGACGGCGACATGGATCGCGCCAAGGAGATTCTCCGCGAGCGCGGACAGGCTATCGCAGCAAAGCGTAGTGACCGCGAGACATCAAACGGTTGCGTACTCGTAAAGGCCGTGGACGGCTTCGCAGCAATGATTGCCCTGAAGTGTGAAACAGACTTCGTGGCAAACGGAGCAGACTATATCGCACTGACACAAGAAATACTCGACGCCGCTATCGCAGCAAAAGCCAAGGACCTGGAAGCAGTAAAAGAACTGACACTCGCAAACGGTCTGACAGTATCAGCAGCCATAACAGAGCGTTCAGGAGTAACAGGTGAGAAGATGGAACTGGACGGTTACCTCTTCATAGAAGGCGAGAACGTATCCGTTTACAACCACATGAACAAGAACGTACTCTGCACCATGGTACAGACCAACAAGCCAGCAGAAGAGCAGGCACACGCTGTAGCAATGCAGGTAGCAGCCATGAAGCCAGTAGCCCTTAACCAGGAATCTGTGCCACAGGCAATAATAGACGAAGAAATAAAGGTCGCAATAGAGAAGACAAAGCAGGAGCAGGTTCAGAAGGCAGTAGAAAACGCACTGAAGAAAGCCGGCATCAACCCCGCACACGTTGACTCAGAAGACCACATGAAGTCTAATGTTGACAAGGGTTGGATAACCGCTGAGGACGTAGAGAAAGCAAAAGAAATCATAGCAAAGACCTCAGAAGAGAAGGCAGCAAACCTTCCTGAAGCAATGATACAGAACATTGCCAAGGGCCGTCTTAACAAGTTCTTCAAGGACTCATGCCTGTTGAACCAGGAATTCATACAGGATAGCAAACTGTCTGTGGCCGATTACCTCAAAGCAGCAGACAAGGAACTGACGGTAATCGACTTCAAGCGCTTCTCACTTCAGGCAGACTAATAGAAGAATAACACATTACCCGTCGAAGGGCAAAGGCCATACAGCATTACAATGAACCACGGCCTGCACCCAACGGCACAACTTAACGGTTATAAGTTATGGCTTATAAGTTATAGGTTGCAGAGCCACTGGCGCTCCAATGACTTACAACTTAACACCATAACTTATAACTTTTTTTCATATCATGAAGATATTTGCAGTGGGCATGAACTATGCCCTACACAATAAAGAAATAAAAAATGCGTTATTACAACAGGGCGTTGGCTCTGCTGACGATGACAGACAGCGTGACCCAGTGATATTCACCAAGGCAGACTCAGCACTCATCAAGGACGGCAAACCATTCTTCATACCCGACCATCTCGGCAGGATAGACTACGAGACAGAGGTTGTGGTGCGCATATCACGCCTTGGGAAAAGCATCCCTGAGCAGTTTGCACACCGTTATTATGACGCGGTGACAGTGGGAATAGACTTCACCGCCCGTGACCTTCAGAAGAGATTGCGCGAAGAAGGACAGCCGTGGGAAATAGCCAAGGGCTTTGACGGAGCAGCCGTAATAGGCGAATGGGTCAGCAAGGAAAGGTTCAACGACATGAGAGGAATACGTTTCTACCTTGACATCAACGGCGAACGCAGACAGGAAGGCTGCACCTGTGATATGTTAACAGGCATAGACCACCTCATAGCATATATCTCAACGTTCTTCACTTTGAAGACTGGCGACCTGCTATATACCGGTACTCCAGCAGGAGTCGGGCCAGTAAACATCAACGATCACCTTGAAGGATACCTCGAAGGAGAGAAGGTTCTCGACTTCTGGTGCAGATAACAAGAGGCAAAGAAACACGCAGGCAAGCCTCTAACGCATGACAGGCGGAGAGTTAACAGACATCAAACACACTTGTAACGACAATGCGGAAAAAACAGATCATAATGGGACTGGTAACGTCACTGCTGCTGAACACAACGGCGGCAGCACGTGATTTTGTTGACCTTACATCATCACAGATGCGGATTGACACCATATTGCCCAAGATCTCACACTATATAACACTACCAGAAGGCTATCAGGACTCACTATACACCGTCAAACTACTATACCCAGAATACACCCCGCTAACAAGAAAACAACGCAAGGCGTACCGTAAACTAACTGGAAAGAACACCGCTCCCAACACTCCTGAAATGACACTGACAACATATCAGGAACGTAAGAACGGTACACTCCGCATGGAACTCACACCGATTGTAACACACAACAACCGCCTTTGTTTCATCAACTCGTTCATACCAGACGCCATTGCCAGCCCAATCGCCACGACACATACAAGCACTCGCTCCACGGAGAACACACAGACATACGCCGCCAACTCCGTACTACGCGAGGGTTCGTGGGCAAAGATACGCGTATCAACAACTGGAATACACCAACTTACGGCCGATGTAATACGCCAGGCAGGCTTCTCCGACCTGTCAAGAATAAAGGTATATGGCTACGGAGGCGCACTGATTCCTGACAAACTGACGCAGGATTACCTCCGAGAGCATGACGACCTG